>NZ_WXYH01000389.1:202158-222015 GCF_009872365.1 Rhodococcus sp. T7 | reverse complement strand
AGCAGACGTGCGTACTTTCGGCCGAGAAGGAAGTCGAAGTCCAGGCCAACCCCTTGCACCATGGACAGATACACCAGATATCCGCTGGCGCGATGCGAGTCGGTGCGCCCGTTCGATCGCATGCCCTCGCCGACAAATCCCAAGCGCACCGGCAGTGGCTGGTCGAACCACGCCTCGAGGTTCGGCCATCGCTCGACGAACCGCCGATAGGCACCCATCCGCTCCGACCGGGCCGGCACGTGGGGAACGTGCGCGTCCACCCACCCCCGGTATTCGCTTTCATCGACGTGCCGCCGCGGGAGAGGTACGGGTCCAGCGGCTGCCGGCCCGGTCATCGGCGATCCCGCAGCGCGGCCGCGTACTCGTCACGAACCTGCTGGTCGGAGACCCGGGTGTCGATCCGAGTCGACTCCGGTGAGGCGTGTCCGAGGCGTCGTTGCAACGCCAACTCCCGCATCCCCGCCTCCCACATCGCTGTCGCGTGGGTGCCGCAGGGCGTTTGGGGTTTTGTCCACCGTGCGTATCCCGAGCGTGTCCAGCCGCCGGGCGAACATCCGCACGAGCGCGGCATACGAGAGCGGCTCGCAGCGACGAGCGCCCCAGCCCCCGACCAGAAACACGAACGGACTCGGTGCGTCGACCGGACGTTCATGGAGCACATACCGATTGACCGCATCCAACGTGCGAGGCTCGAGCAGGTCGACGACCCGTTCGTGCCGGGACTTCGCCCGCACGCCCCGCGGATGGTCGTCTCGTTTACGAATCGTGACCCGCCGTCGGCCGTAGGCGATATGGCCGAGCTGGAGCCCGAGCACCTCTCCCGGCCGCAGGGCACCGTCGAGCATCAACAGCACCATCGTCAGATCCCGCAAACAGGTCATGCTCTCCAGCAGCGCAGTCACCTCAGACCCGCTCATCGGACGTGGCAACCGGTGCGGCAACCGGACCCGCACCTCCCGGCTGACCGGCTGCTGCCTACTCGCATTCCCCATGAAGGGGCGGTGCCGTTCGGCGACCATCGCCAGCGCGACATCACGACGGCGCCGCATCGGGTTCTCGCCGGTGACGAGTTCGGCGACGATCGCCCAGTCGTAGAAACTCGATACTGCGGCCAGCACTCGCGCCACACTCGAGGGCACCAACAGCCGCCCGCCGGACCCGACGGACGAGAGGCCCAGCCGGCTGCGCCGGCCCACGCACCGGTCGTCGCCGCAGCCATCCGAGCAGCTCCAGGGCCAGTGACGGCCGGAATTCGCGCCAATCGATTCCGCGTTCGGCGAAGAACTCGAACACCAAGCGCAGATCGTAGCCGTACGCCAGCGCCGTGTTCGGGCTCCGGCCGGAATCCAGCACGTACCGCAGGAACCGGGTCACCGACGGCACCGGCTCGCCATCGGGTCCCACCAGGACCACCGAGGGCACGATCCCGCCCGTCTTCACGGCCTGCACGTGCATGACCCCAGCCCACCACCGGGTGATCCGATCCGCGTGCCAACTCGCCGTGAGATGTCCACATAAGTACGAAACTATCCGGCAGTGGTGCGCCCTCGGCCTGGTCTCTTCGGTCGTGGACCACTGCGTACCTGACTTCGCCGGGGGTCTGAACACCGTGGACCGCAGCGCGTCCTCGAGCAGATCGACGACCGCCTCGAGTTCTCCCACTCCCCTCAGCCCGACCTGGATTCGGTGGACGGTCCGCTCTGGATTCTGCTGCCGGTAGTCGGCAGTCTGCTGGGCGCTCGAGGAGTTCCCCGACCTTGTTTAAGCGTCCTGGCCGCAACGGTGTTTGCGATGATCCCCTGGCCTGCCGTTCGTCGAGGGCGAACCGTTTGGAGATGTGTCCGGGCCCGCCGCAGGGACAGGGCCCGAAATCGGTCAAGTATCGGCGGCGCCGAGCGCGACCCCGAGCGCAGCGCAATGGTTACAGCCTGTGAAGCGGTGGATGGGGGGTCCGTGCTCTGACCCCGCCAGCCTCCGGTCTGTGGTAAACCGGCGGGCCGGGCGACCGCCCCGGTGTCGGTGGTGCGGCCGTCATTTATGCTGATCCCCTGAACCGATTATCACTTCCACGGTGGTGCATACCGGTCCAGTCGGAAAGGGTGGCCCGGGAAGGTCTGGCGTCGAGGCCGGTCGGTTCCCGAGGGGGTCGTAGGGCCACGTCCGACTTCGTGCGTTGCGTCCTCGCTGCGATGGGTGGTGCTGTGGAACTGCTGGTGCTGACCGGTGACCTCGACCCCGAGTCCGTGTTGCCCGCGCTCGGGCTGCTCGCGCACACGGCACGGTCGGCGCCGCTGGAGGCGTCGTCTTTCCTCGACACGGATCGGGTCGATGTCGTCCTCGTCGACGCGCGGGCCGACCTCGCGGCCGCTCGTGATCTGTGCCGGTCGCGCAAGACTTCAGATTCCGCCGTGGTTCCGGTGGTTGCGGTCCTGACCGAGGGCGGGTTGGTCGCTGTCACCCCGGAGTGGGGGCTCGACGACATCCTGCTGACCGGCGCGGGCCCGGCCGAGCTGAATGCCCGGCTGCGCCTGCTGGCCGGCCGCAGCGGTGGAGCCGGTCCGGATGGCACCGTGAAGATCGCCCTCGGCGATCTGGTGATCGACGACCTCACCTACACCGCCCGGGTGCGTGGCCGTCCGCTCGATCTCACCTACAAGGAGTTCGAGTTGCTCAAACACCTTGTCCAGCATGCTGGTCAGGTCTTCACCCGGGCGCAGTTACTGCAGACGGTGTGGGGCTACGACTTCTTCGGCGGCACCCGCACCGTGGACGTGCACGTCCGCCGGGTGCGGGCGAAGCTCGGCGTCGAGCACCATTCGCTGATTCAGACGGTCCGCAACGTGGGGTACAAGGCGGCGGCGCAGCACCACACCGGCACGACGGACCCGCAATCCTGAGCGGCCGTACGTCGACGCCTCCGGGTGGAAGGACCCGGCGAGCGCCCTTGTCCGTGGGCGCTGACTCGTCATGATCCCGGGTCCCGGGGTATTGAGAGCCGTTCAGGCGTCCGGCGCAGTCGGGTCCGTCGGGTGATGGTCGGGTCCGTGACGCCCTCGATGCCGGTGACGCGCATCGTGACCGATCAGCTACGACCAGTGGGCGGAGATGTCGGTCGGGTCGGTGAGGGGGCAGGTTTCGTGCCGCGCCAGTTCGGCCGGAAGGCCTTCGGCGGTCGGCACCATTCGCAGCTGGATTCCGCCGGGAAGGAGAGGATTTCCGGCAGTGTCAGGGTCCGATCGGAGCCGGGCAGCGAGAAGGACCGGGCCACCGATCCGGACTCCACCTGTGGGCGGCCGCGTTCAGGCGATGTCGACCGCGCCCGGCACGCCGCAATACAGGCACTCGAGCTGCAACAGGACTTCAAACGGGACGTACAACGGGCAGAACTACGCCCGATACCAGTACAAGGTGACCGATGGTGGGCGGATCTGGTTCTTTGTCGATCCTGCACAGAATGGCGCCAAGATCGCGGGCCGGGTTCTGCTCGAACGCTGCGAACCCGGCCACCCGAAGGAAACCGAATAGGTCACGCACAGCTATGGGCCACTCGGGTCCCCGAGGCGGTCGCGGCGCCGGATCTGCACGCGTGAGCAGGAAACGCGGCGCGGTTCTCGGCGGGATCTGTGTCGGGGGCCGCGCCGATCGGCCCTGGTTGGACCTCGCTCCGGCGGAGGCACAGCCGGTGTAGATCGCTGTGCACGGCCCGTACCCGACCCCGGGGTGCGGGACGTTTCGGGTGCGACAGGGCTGTGACCTGGTGTGATGACATGTCCCCGGTTGTGATGTGGGGGTGCCGGCGACGTGTCGGGGGGAGTGCGGCGGTCCTGACACGGATCGATCAACGACCAGCTCGGGGCCAACGTCAGCCTGCACGATCTGCGTCACACGCTCGGATTGCGCCTGATCGCCGATCCCGACGTCACCCTCGTCGACGTCCAGCAGGTACTCCGACATCGGCAGATCACCACGACGGGCCGCTACCTTCGTCCCCGAGTAGGTGAGATCTGCCGCCAACGGACATCCGTCCCGGAGCGCTTCGGCCCCTCGATGATCTCCTGCGATGATCGTCGGTCGATCACCCTCCGGGACACAAACTCTCGCGCGCCCTGTTCCAGAACGGAAAGAGTTGCGGGCTACCGGCATCCGAGTGATCGAGTCGACCGAGCTCGACGAATTCCAGAATCGTCTTTCCTACTGTGTGCGAGAGTCGGCAGGCCTGAAGGCTCAGCTTCGCCGTTGCGGCGAATCCGATGTCCGTCGCGAAGGGGCCCAGATCGCTGGAGTTCACGAAGTTCTCCAGGCGGTCACCGAACCGGTTGTATTCAGTTTGGAGACCGAACCCGCAGGGCTGGCGGATCAGTTCGCCGCACGTCGTCGGACGGCCGTTGATGATGAAGGATCTGTCCTCGAGCGGGCGAGGCGACGGCTGTTGCGGCGGGTTACGTGTCAGGAAGTACACCGCTGCGCCCACGGCCAGGATCACGAGCAGTGCTGTAGCGATCCGCTTCATAACCCACCACGCCGTTCAACCGCGGACAACTCCGACCCCGGTTTCTCATCCTGCCGTATTCGACGACACGCGGGTCACGTACCCGCAAACCTCTCGAGCGGTGCCTGCGGGCGGCGATCGGGCGGGTGGGTTGTTCGACGGCACTGCGAGTGCGGACTGTCGTTCCGGCGCAGCAGATCGGCGGCCCGACCGGTGGGGGTGGCGGGCGGTGTCGACGACGTCCGCCGCCCGCTCAGCGGGATTCCAACGTTGAGCTCGTCGTAGTCGTCGATGGGCAGCTCCCCGGGTTCGAGGACACCGGTGGCGGTGCGCGCGGAATCGATCACGTTGGCGACGCCGTCGGCGCCTTGCTGACGGGTGACCTGTTCGGCGGTCTCGAGCGCCGCGTCGCGGATGCGGTCAGGGTCTTGACCGCGACGTCCCCGGCCCGGGCCCCGCGGCTGAGGAGCTCGTTCAAGGCGGGTGGGGTGGTGCGGACGGTGTCGAGGGCGCGGTCCAGGCTGCGCGCGGACCAGGTGACGGGCACGTTGACCAGTCTCACCGCGGCGCCGGCGGCGGCCTGCAACGGGGTGCGGCGGAGCGCCGCCGGGCCCCCAAGAGCGTCTTCGGCGAGGACGGTGGTCAGCCAATCCACCGTGGCCGAGTGTGCGGCGATCAACCGGAACGCGAGGTTTTCGATGTCGCGTTCCCCGGCGGCGACGGCGAGGGCCTTGATATAGCGGGCGTGGTCGAGAAGCTGGTGTTCGAGCGCCAGATCGCCGAACAGCGCCTCGTCGAACGGTTGGGCCTGCTCGGTCAGGGCCTTGACCGCGGCGACGGCGCGGCCGAGGAACGGGCCGATCAGCTCGGGGACACCGCCGAGTTGGCGGATCGCGGCGTCGATGGCCTCGGCGCGGGAGCGGCCGTTGGCGGCGTTCTCCGACAATTCGCGGCGCACCGCGTCGGTGCGGGCCTGAACGATGCGGGTTTCGGCGACCTGCATTTCGGTGTGGGTGAGATCGAGAACTGCGCGCAACTGCGCGAGCAGGGTGGTGGTGTCAGTGGTGCTCATGCGGGTTCGCCCCTTCTGCGTTGACGGCATGGACTGGCGGTTGCACCCCTGTCCACGTACCCCGTGTACGCCGAGCTCACCGCGGTCCTGACAGTGTTCAGCCGCTGTTTACCTCAATGACCGGGGGCGTTTGCCTGGGTTCTCGGTGCGCACTCGTCGGCGGCATCGGCAAACGCCCCCGCGAAAGCCCGTGGTCGGGGCCCTGTTCAGGCGGACGGCCGGTGGGGTACTCGCGGTCGGTCGGGATCGGCGCGCCCAGGCGAAAACACCTGGGGGCCGGGGAGCGAGGAGCGAAGCAATGACCACAGCGGGTGGTCCGAGCTCGAGCAGCCTGGCGGACGTCATCGACACCATCTTGGACAAGGGCCTGGTCATCGACGCCTACGTGCGGGTGTCACTGGTCGGTATCGAACTGCTCACCATCGACGCCCGCATCGTGGTCGCTAGCGTCGACACCTACCTGCGCTTCGCCGAGGCGGCGAACCGGCTCGCGATCGGCAGTGAACCGAAGGGCCTGTCCGACCTCGTGTCCGATGTCAAGGGCAGTGGCAGCACGAAGTCCAAGACCAAGGGTGTCCTCGAGGGCGTGGGGGAGACGCTCGGTGAGCTGCTCAGCGGATCCGGAAGCGAACGCGAACCGGCACCCCGGCGGAGGCGGAAATGACCTCCGCCGACGACGCCGACGACAACGACAACGACTACGACTACGACTACGACAACGACAACGACAACGACAACGACGAGGGTGCTTCGGCGGCCGTGATCTATGTGTATGGCATCGTGCCCGCGGACGTGCAACCCGAGGACGACGCCACCGGCGTCCACGACGCCCCGATCGAGATCGTCGAACACGGCGACATCGCGGCGTTGGTCAGCGAGATCGACCCGGACCAACGACTGGGCACCCCCGCGGACCTGCAGGCCCACGCCCACATCCTCGACGGCACCTCGCACGTCGCTCCGGTGCTGCCGCTGCGGTTCGGTGCCGTCGTGTCCGACCGTGACGCGGTGATCAACGAGTTGCTCGCCGAACACGAGGACGAGTTCGCTGCCGCCCTCAATGAGCTCGAGGGCTTCGCCCAGTACATGGTGAAGGGCCGTTACGTCGAGGAGACCATCGTTCGGGAGATCGTCGACGAGAGCCCGAAGGCCACCGCCCTGCTCGAAACGATCCGCGACCAGCCCGAGGCCCAGCATCGGTTGTTGGGCAGAACGGTATGCCGAGTCCAGCGGTGCCACAACACCGTTCACTCGGGCATTGCGGTATGCCATCGGTGTTTCACGCGCCTGTCCCGGCTGGGGATGAGCCCTGAGGACATCGCGACTGCGATGGAGCTGCCCGACGAGCCGGCCCCGGCGACTCGATGCGCAGGCGGGGCGAAGATCACCGATGCGCAACTGCGGGTGCTGTGCGACGGACTGCGCTGGCGACAGGTGACCTCGATTGCCGTCGACCGCGCCGAGATCACCCGCAACAAATCGGTGCGCTCGCTGCGGGCCGCCCTCACCCAACACGTTCGCCGGGTCGCGACGACGGCACCGATCCTGAGCAGCCCGTGCCCGTGTGTTGGCGTCGTTCGGTGTGCTTTCCCGCCCCGGGTGATGCCGACCGCGCGCCGGATCTTGGCGTCGTCCTCTGCTGCGTGGGGGGCGAGTACCAAGCCATACAAAATTTTGTATACTTGTGGTGTGAAGAAGATCCAGTTCATGGGACCGCGCTGGAGGATCTTCGGGGTTTCCCCGATGCGGTTCGTCGTCGGTGTGGTTATCAGCTGGACCGTGTTCAGCAGGGGGTCGAGCCGACGGACTGGAAGCCGATGGTGGGTGTGGGTTCTGGTGTGCGGGAGATCCGGGTACGTGATGGGTCGGGAGCGTTCCGTGTCATCTACGTGGCGAAGTTCGCGGACCGGGTAGTTGTGCTGCATTGCTTCCAGAAGAAGTCTCAGAAAACGTCGGCGGCGGACGTGGCTACCGCGAAGAAGCGGTACCAGCAGGTGATAGCGGATGACGGGAAGGGTGAGCAGTGATGAGCGATGAAATCTATGGCAGCGTGTGGGATGCGATCGAGGACACTCCGCAGGAGGCGGAGAACATGCGGCTGCGGTCGACTCTGTTGATTGCGCTGTCTCGGCGCATCGAGACCGAGGGATGGACCCAGAAGGATGCGGCCGCCCGGCTTGGTGTGACTCAGCCGCGGGTGTCGGATCTGATTCGAGGAAAGATCGACCTGTTCAGCCTTGATGCTTTGGTCAACATGGTTTCGGCCGCCGGACTTCATGTCGATATGACGGTGAGCGCTGCCGCGTAGGGCCCTCGTCCGAGGCTGTATGGAGATTTCTTCGGGTCGGGCAGTGTGGACGAGGTGACACCGGCTGGGCGCGTGCCGATGGCGGCGTGGTTCATGATCGGAATCGATGGGGGCGTGGGTTGGCATGGTCTCCTTGGAGGGTACGGAGTCGGACCGGGCGCGCACCTTTGCGTTTCAGTCCGGGAAGTGTTGTGCGACATGACCCCTCGACACATCGCTGTTTCACATTTGATACCCAGGAAGAGGCTGGGGCATTGTTGGCCTGTCCCGCCCTGAACGTCCGGCAGACAGTGCCACGGATTGGTGGTTCACTCCCATATTCCGCTTTGCCGTCTCTTCACGATGCCGCCGCGTGGCTCTGGTTTCGTCATCTGAAGCAAAGAAGATGTCGGGATCTTGATTGCGACAGCCTGCGCGGCACTGCCGTTCCCATAATTCGGTGAGTGGGCGGGGAAGAGTTGACTGTTTGAGTAGATTCGACATCGGGTGGTGAGGTTTCCGGTTTGTTGTATCTGGCTCCGGCTTTCAGCTGTTTGCGATGAACAGAACTCAGGTATCGGGGATAGTTCGACGAAAGGAGCGTCGATCTGCGAATCTATTGTGGCTGTGTGTTCGTCGTAGCGCGATGAGGGCGACGGGACCTATGCCAGGCGACGCCGCGATAACGTGATCGGGGGCGGCCGTGTCCGTCCGCTGTGGTGCCGGGTGCAGCCTCGCGTAGCTTCGGCAGGGCCCGGGATCCCGGACTCGCGAAGAGTCGGTTGCGGGTCGGAGGATGCCTGGCGGCTCGCGCGCCGCAGCCGGGCGATGGTGCTCGTCGTCACGCGAGTTAGGAAAGCGCTGTTCATGCCCCGGATGATGAGGCGCTGACACTCGACGGCAATCGCTTTGTGCGGTTAGGACAGGGCGGGACGCGACTCGCGCAATTTGTAGCGTTGGATCTTCCCATTGGGTATCCGCGGCAACTCAGATATGAATTCGATGCTGCGCGGATACTTGTACGGTGCGAGCACGCTCTTGACGAAGTCTTGCAATGCGCTCACCTCTGCCTCGTCGCCGGCGACGTCGGGTACCAGTACCACCGCAGCGTGTACGACCATGCCTCGGTCGGGATCAGGGAGACCCACCACCGCGCATTCGCGAACGTGCGCGTGACGGCCGAGTGCGCGGGGGTGGTGTTCGCATCTATCAAGTCCGATCCTTGAGTTCTACAGGCATGGAAACGGGTGTGTCGGTCGATTCCTCATGCGTGTGCGGAATCCAGTATGTTCTTTGCCCGTTGCGCGACGGGGAGGTCGACGAACTCGCCGCCGGGCAGTCGCACCGCGGCTCCGTCGGCGTTCTCGAATGCGTCGACAACCTGTCGTGCCCAGTCGATGTCGTTCTGCCGGGGACTGAAGGTGGTGTGGATGGCCGGTAGCTGGGCGGGGTGGATGGCGGATTTGCCGAACAGGCCGAGGTCACGGCTGTGGGCGGCCTGGCGGACGAGTCCGTCGGTGTCGTCGATGTGCGGGTAGACGCTGTCGATCGGTGGGGCGATGCCGGCGGCGCGGGCGGCGACGACGAGGTGGGAGCGCACGTATTGCATGGGTGCGTCCCCTGTCCCGGTGCCGAGGTCCTTCTGTAGGTCGATGCCGCCGAGGGCGAGGTGTGTGACCGTGGGGTGGTCGGCGATCGCGAAGGCGTTGGCGACTCCTTTCGCGGTTTCGATGGCGCAGATCAGGGGCTTTCCGGGGGCCCGGTCGACGACCCAGCGGATGTCGTCGAGTGTTTCGACCTTGGGGATGCGGATGCCGTGCGCGGACGTGGCGACGGCCCCTAGATCAGCGTCCGCCAATTCGGTCCCCGGCGCGTTGATCCGCACCCATGCGGTTCGGGTGGTGATGACGGATGCGACGTTGTCCCGCGCTGTCGACTTCTCGGTAGGCGGTACCGCGTCTTCGAGGTCGAGGATGACAGCGTCTGCGCCGGCGTCGAATACCTTGCCGAGGAGTTTTCGGTTGTGGCCTGGTGCGAACAGGTAGCTGCGGTCCATCAGAGGACCCCCTTCTCGGCGAGTGCGGTCAGTCGGTCCGGGTCGATGTCGAGGGTGTCCTTGTAGAACTGTTGGTTGTCCTGGCCGAGTCGGCGGCCGGCGAAGTTGATCGCACCCGGTGTGCCGAGCATGCGGAGCATGAGGTTCTGCATCTTGATGGGGCCGAGGTCTTCGTCGTCGACGGTGGTGATGCAGTCGCGGGCGAGGACGTGCGGATCGTTCATCAGTTGCGCGACGTCGTAGATCGGTGCCAGTGCGGCGCCGACGCGTTCGAATTCGGCCGTGACTTCGTGCAGCGGTCTGTCGGCGATCCATTTCGCGACGGCCTCGTCGAGCAGGTCACCGTTGCGACTGCGTTCGCCGGCGGAGTCGAACCAGGGTTGTTCGACGATGTCGGGTCGGCCGACCAGGCGCATGACGCGTGCGGCGACGGAGGTGGCGCTCGCGGAGATGGCGACCCACCGCCCGTCCTTGGTGAGGTAGGTGTTGCGTGGGGCGTTGTTGGGGGAGCGGTTGCCGTTGCGGCCGGCGATGGTGCCGAGTTGGTCGTACGCGGTGGGGCCGGGGCCCAGGATCCCCAGCAGCGGCTCGAGCAGAGACAGGTCGATGACCTGCCCCTTTCCGTCGCTGTCCGGACCGTTTCGGTGCAGCAGCGCGGTCACCACACCGAAGGCGCCGGCGAGTCCGGCGACACCGTCGGCGAGGCCGAAGGGCGGCAGCGTCGGCGGACCGTCCTCGCCTCCTGTTTGGTGGGCGAATCCACTCATCGCCTCGGCGAGGGTCCCGAACGCTCGGCGCTCGGCGTAGGGTCCGGATTGGCCGAAGCCGGTGACCCGCAACATGATCAGTCCTGGGTTGAGGTCTTGGAGCCGGTCCGGGCCCAGCCCCCACTTCTCGAGTACGCCGGGGCGGAAGTTCTCCACCAGCACGTCGGCGTCGACGACGAGGTCGCGGAGCATCTGCTGACCGTCGGTGGTGCTGAGATTGAGGGTGATGCATGTCTTGTTGCGCGAGATGACCTTCCACCACAGTCCGTGCCCGTCCTTGCGTGCTCCGTGGGTGCGGGCGGGATCGCCTGTGGGGTGCTCGATCTTGATGACCTCGGCGCCGTAGTCGCCGAGCAGCATGGCAGTGATCGGTGCGGCGTAGACGGTACTGATGTCGAGGACACGGATGCCGTGCAGCGGACCACGCGTCGGAGTGGAGGTGCCGTCCGTGCTCTCGTCGGCCTGGTCGTCAGGCGAGCGGATGTCACTCGGGTGTGCAGTCATAGGCTGTCCTCGCGTGGTGGGGAGAGTCGATACGGGGGCGGCGGACGAGTGGCCGCCCGACAGGCGGATACCAGGTGTGCCGGTGCGGCCGATTATTGCCGGGGGCGCCGCTGCCGCCACTTCAGACTGGCACCCGCACGGTTCAACTACAATCACGGGTATGTCGACAGGTATTAACTTCTTCTAAAGTCAGGAGGCGGGTCGGGTGCTGGACACGAACAGGATGTTCACGCTGCGCGAGGTCGCCGAGCACGGCTCGATCACCGCGGCGGCGGCGGCGCTCGGGTACACCACCTCGGCTGTCTCCCAACAAATCGCCAAGCTGGAGAAGGAGGCCGGGCAACCACTCCTCGAGCGGCACGCGCGCGGCATCGTGCTGACCGACGCCGGGCGGTCAGTGGTCAAGCACACCGAACGCATCCTGATCGAACTCGAGGCCGCCGATGCCGAACTCGCGGAAATCAAAGGGCTGCGGGCGGGTGTGCTGGCGCTCGGCACGTTCCCCACGGCCGGGTCGTCACTGCTGCCACTGGTGGTCAAGGAGTTCAAGACCCGGCACCCGGGGGTCGAACTGAAGGTGCTCAGCGGGAGGTTTGCGTATTTGGTCGATGCGCTTCGCCGCCGGGAGACCGAACTGTCGCTGCTGTGGGACTACGAATGGAACCGGGTCGATGACCCCACGTTGACGTACCACCACGTGATGAACGATCCGACCGTGCTGCTGGTGTCGGAACGGCACCGCCTGGCCGACCGCGACTCGATCCGGATCGCCGAATTGCGCGACGAATCGTGGGTGGTCCGCGCCGACGATCATCCGGTCGCACAGACCCTCGAAAAACTCTGTCAGCAAGGTGGTTTCACGCCACGCACGAGTGTCTTCGCGCACGACTACGGCGAGGTGCAGGCGATGGTGGCTGTCGAGCTCGGCGTGGCCATTGCTCCACGACTGGCTGTGCTCAACCTGCGGCCCGACGTCCGGTCGATTCCCCTCGCGACCCGCCCGCCGCAGCGGCGGATCCTGGTCGCGCATCTGACCGAACGGCGGCTGAGCCCGGCCGCGCAGGAAGGAATCGCGGTGTGCACTGCCGCCGCCCACCAGCTGCAGGAGGGATTCGAAACCGGATAGGACCGGTCAGCTCCGGCAGATTCCGAACGCGTCGGCGAGGCGGGTGATCTTCTCGGCCCGACCGAGCCGGGGCGGGTCGCTGCCGTCGCGGACAACGCGGCCGCGGGCTTCGAAATCGGCGAGAAACTCCCGCGCCCAGGTCACGTCCGAGGGCGTGGGGCTGATCGACTCGTTGATTACCGGCAGTTGTTCGGTGTCCAGGCACAGCTTCCCGGTCAACCCGAGGGACACGGACACCGCGGACTGCTCGCGCAGCACGGTGTGACTGTTGCTGACGGTGGGACCGTCGATCGGTCCGGGCAGGTTGCCGATCCGGCTGGCGACCACCAGCCTGGAGCGGGGGTAGGCCATGGCGAGGTCGTCGGCGCTGGTGCCGGTGTCGCGTCGGTAGTCGCCGCTGCCGAAGGCGAGCCGGAACACCCCGCGGGCGCGGGCGATATCAACGGCCCGGTCGATTCCGAGGGCGGATTCGACCAACGCGAGTACCGGGGTGGCTCCGCCGAGTCGGTCGAAGGTTGCGGTGACATGTTCGGCGGCTTCGGTTTTCGCGAGCATCACGCCCGCCAGTCCGGGAAGCCCGGCGAGGCGATCGACGTCATCGCTCCAGCAGGCCGAGGACCGGTCGTTGATCCGCACCCAGGCCGAGGTGTTCTCGAGCCAGGCGGCAACGCCCTCCCGTGCGGTGGACTTCAGTTGGGGGTCGACGGCGTCCTCGATGTCGAGGACGATCTGGTCCGCGCAGCAGCGGTCGGCCTGGTCGAACAGGTCGGTTCGGGTGCCGTTGACCAGAAGCCAGGATCGGGCGATCCGCGTGTCGATCGGTCTGGGCGCGATCGCAATCTTCTCGGGCATCAGGTGTCCTCACGCATCGCGGGGCCGGGGCTGTGCGGAGTCTTCACCGCGCGGCCCCGACCAGTGCCGGAGCCGGTACCGGGGCGGTGACGAACAGTTCCGCCGAGGCGATGCGGCGGGCCGCCCGGTGCAGGGTGACCGATTCGAGTATCCCGTCGGCCGAGGTGGCGAGGTCGACGTCGAGTACCCCGGCAGGTGTCCCCACCCGCAGCGATCCCGGCCACCGGACCTGCGTGTTGTCGGTGACGACACCACCGGTCACGGTCGATGCCGCGGCGACGGCGACCGCGGATGTGAGCCCGATTGCCGGGTGCGGGGCGAGCATCGACAGCATCCGGACCGAGACGTCGTAATCCTCGGCGCCGATGTCGACGCCGGCGCTGGTGCGGTAGTCCGCCGGCGGCCCCACGACACCGACTTTCGGAATCGCATGGGAGACGGGATCTCCCGGATTACTCAACCCCATCCGCAACGAGGACTCCCGACGCAGCGACAGCAGCAGCGGCAGGTGTTCGGCGATCGTCTGGTTGTCCTCCGCACCGGTGAGGCCGAGGTCAGCGGCGTCGAACAACGCCGCCGGGGCCCCGGCGACGACCATCGTGGCGCGGTACGTGTGGTCGGCAATCGAGATCTGGTCGGCGGCGGCGCCGGTGGGCAGCAGTGCGGCCGCACCGGCGGCGAGACCGGTGAAGGTGAGCCCGACCGGGACACCCAACGCGCTGGTACCGGGCACGGCCGCGTCGCCCTCGGTGGGGATCATCCCGCCCGGGGTGGCGATCTCGGCGGTCAGGATCGCGCCGGTGTTCTGGTTCCGCATCCGCACGGTCGTCACCCTGGAGTCCACCGGAACGAACCCGGACTGCAACGCGTACAACCCGATCGCGGTGGCGCAGTTCCCGCAGTTGCTGCCCCATTCGACCCGGCGGTCACCAATCGCGACCTGCGCGAACAGGTAGTCGACGTCGATTCCGGGCTCGCTGGAGCGGCGCACGATCGCCGCCTTCGATGTGGTCGAGCTGCCACCACCGACACCGTCGAGCTGACGCGGATCACCCGAGCCGAATGCCGACGTCAAGATGGCATCCAGGCCGCCGGCCTGGGCAATGAGCGGATCGACGTCGAATGCGTTGAACAGCCAGCACTTGCTGGTTCCTCCGCGCATCCAGGTTCCATGAAGTGTGAACACGGTCCGGCCCACCTTTCGGGTTCGAAGAGGCTGTGAGGCACCGCTGGAGGCTCTGATCGGATGGGAGAGCGTGCTTCCCAGCGGTGTCCCACTACCCACCCTGACCTACATCAGAGTGGAGAACAATGGCGAGTTAGTCGATGAGGGTTAACTTCCGTTAAACCCTTGCGGGTGCTGTCTGGGCGTTAGACCAGCGTCGGGACGACCACCAGCAGCAGCCAGCACAGCGCCGGCGCGATCGCGACCACGATGCCCGCGTTGAGCAGCAGCTGCTTGTAGAACCGGGGCCGCTCGATGTTCTGGGCGTTGGCGAGGACGAGTGCACCGTTGGTCGAGAACGGGGAGACGTCGACCACGGTGGCGGAGATGGCGAGGGCGGCCACGACTCCGACCACCGGCAGCGCGCCGGTCTGCAGCAGCGGAAGCGCGAGCGGGATGACGGCGGTCAGCAGCGCGGTCGATGATGCGAACGCCGAGGTGACGCCGATGACGTAGCAGAGGACGACGGCGACCAGCAGCGGTGCGCCGATGGTGATCGCCATCTCGGCGAGGTGGTCGATCGTGCCGATCTCTTCCATGAGCGAGATGTAGGTGACCATGCCGGCGACGAGCAGGACCGTGGACCAGCTGATACCGGCGATGGCCTCACTCTGCTTGGACAGGTCGGTGAAGGCGAGGATCGCACCGGCCGCGATGGCAACGAAGCTGATCGGCATATGCAGGACCAGGACCAGCACCAACACCGCGGCGATCAGGACGAGGGTGAGCTTCTGCACCCCGGTGACCGGCTGCACGTCGTGGTCGGTGACGGCCTCGGTGCGCGGCGTCCGGATGAGGACCTGGGTACCGCCCCCACCGGACGACCCGCCTGCCGAGGTTCCGCCGGGTCCCGCGGTGGGGGTGCGGAGTGCGCTCCCACCACCGTCGGAGTCGATGCCGGCGCTGGCGCCGGTAGCGGAGAACTCGAGGTTCCGTACCCGGGCGAGGACTGAGTAGCCGACCACGGTCAGGACCGAGAGCAGCATGTTGATGCCGTAGCTGGCGAAGAACAGGGTCCAGGGGGCGATCGTCAGGCCGCTCGACTCGACGATGTCACGGACCAGCACACCCGAGACCGAGATCGGCGAGAACGCTCCGGCGTGCGCACCGTTGATCGTCATGATGCCCATCACCAGCGGACTCATCCGAGTCCGGGCGGCGAAGGACATCGCCGCCGGCGAGATCAAGGCGACGGCAGCCGGGCTGAACGTGCCCAGGGCTGTGAGCACCGAGGCGCAGAAGAAGAACACCCACGGAACGATCGTCACCCGTCCGCGAACACCACGTATACAGGCATTGACGAGGAGGTCGATCGTCCCGTTCTTCGTCGCCATACCGAAGAAGTAGGTGACGCCGATGATCGTCAGCACGATCGAACTGGGGAACTCGGCGAGGATTTCCTTGTCGTCGTAGCCGAGGAGGAACGCCCCCACGACGAAAGCGCCGATGAACCCCAAAATGCCGATGTTGATGGGGAAGAAGGTGGCTATCACGAACATTGCCACCAACGCGATCAGTGGCAGTATCTCGACGGAAGTCATGGGCGTACTTTCGGTTCGCTGCAGGGCGGATCGAACGGCGCCTGATCGGCGGCCGGTCGCGACGGACAGATGTGACTACGAGGCGGAGTCAAGCGATGTGAATCGGGAGCTGTCGCTCCCGCCGGCGCAGCGCGGGGTCATGTCGCCGCCGCTCGAGGTGACTGTCGACGGTGGTCGCCCACACCGCACCGGGTTGCAATACCTCATCGATGCCGACCGACGTCAGCTGCACTGGGCGACCGACGGGATCGGCGCGGCGATTCGGTGCTGTGATCCCGGGTAGTGAGGGAGTTGCGATCGTCTGCATGTCACATCCTTCGCTTGATCATTACCCAGATCACACTATGAGCGGGTTATGTTTATGACAATGTCGTATTTCTACGGCGAGGTTTAGCAGGATTAAAGGCTTGTGGGAGGTATCGATGCGCGACTCGTTCGATGTGGTGACACTGTTCCTGCTCCTCGACATCGCCGAGGCCGGATCGCTCACCGGCGGCGCCGAACGCGCCAACGTCACGCCATCCGCCGCGTCGCAGCGCATCGCCAAACTGGAACAGGAGATCCGGCAGCCGGTGTTGACCCGCCTGCCTCGCGGCGTCCGGTTGACGGAGGCCGGTGACATTCTCGTCACGCGTGCGCGGCTGTTCCGTCAGGAAATGCGCGCCGCCCGCGGGGACCTGGAATCTCTGCAGGGGCTCGAGCGCGGCACCGTCCGGCTCGGCTCGTTCCCGACCGTCAGCGCCTCCCTGCTCTCGGACGCGCTAAAGGACTATCACGCCCACTGGCCCGGCATCGACGTGCGCGTCCAATCCGCGGTCCGCCCGCGGCTGCTGGAGATGCTTCACTCGAGCGAGGTGGAAATGGCGTTGCTCTGGAGTTACGACTGGACCGAGGAGACCGAGAAATCCCTGGCGCTCGTGCCGCTAATGGAGGATGAAACGGTCCTGCTCGTCCCGCTCGACGGGCCGTACGCCGACGATGTCGCGGTGGCATCGCTGCGATCGGCGAAGTGGATCATCCGCAACACCAACCACCCGGCCGCCGAAGTGCTTTACCGCAGCTGCGAGACGGCCGGATTCACCCCGAACGTCGTCTACGAGGCCCATGACTACCAAGAGATCGAAGCGATGGTCGCCGCGGGAGTCGGCATCGCCATGGTTCCGCGACTGGCCGTCACGCACCATCGCCCAGACGTATACGCGGTCCGATTCCGGCCCACTGACCGTGTGCCCACGCGATCGATCTACATCGCCTCGCTCGCCCGCCGGCAGTACACCCCCGGCATGCACGCCGTCTCCCGTGCACTCCACGACGCCGCCGACGCCATCACCGCGCAACGCTAAACTGCAAGATCGATATCTCGCTGGGAGTCTTGGCTCGCAGTTTTTCTATGCGTGGCGGCGGCCGGACGACGCCCTTTGTCAGCTGTGCCAGCTCGGTTGGCGGCCGTCCGTGTCGGCGCCCCTCTCTCACCTTGCCGACCGCACACTTTAAAAGTAAATTGAAAGTATGTCTGTGGGTGAGGTGCCGTTCTCGGATATCCAGAACAAGGGGAAGGCGACGTTGTCGGAGTGGCAGCGGTCGGGTGCGCGGCCGCTGCGGGTGACGCGGCGCGACGATGAGGATTTGGTGTTGATGACGGCGGTGCGGGCGGATCAGGAGCGGGAGGTGCTCGCGGCGGCGACGGCGATGGTCGACGCCCTGTTGCACTCCGATGACGGTGTTCTGGTCCGCAAGGTCGTGGCGGCGGCGTTTCCGTGGGTGAGCTACCTGTCGGGTGAGGAGGTCGCCGATTTCGTCGACGAGCTGATCGCGTCGCTGCGAGCGGGTTCGTCGCTGGATAATCCGGCTCCGCCGGCCCGCACGATCGAGACGTGGCGGCACACGGCGGAGGTGTATGCCGATCCGGATCTTGCCCGGATCCTGTCGGCGCCGTCCGCCGGTGACTTCGGGGCCGTGCCGGTGCCGGAGCTGTGAGCCCGAAGCTGGGTGAGCGGGTTGCGCCGCCGGCGGCCGGGGAGCTGTGGGAGCTGCGGTTCGCGACCAGTGACGCGGCGAAGGGATGGGACGAGCTGTGCCGGCAGGCGCCGGCGAACACGCTGGTGGCGTACGAGGAGCTGCGACGCCGCGCGGTCGCGGGGGAGTCGACGACGCGCCATCACCGGTTGAAGGGCAGGCTCGCGACCGGGGTCCACAACGGTCTTGAGATGGAGCAGTGGCAGTACGAGGTCACCGCCGGCGGCCGCATCTGGTACGTGATGGATATCGAGCACCGCACCTTGTGGCTGAAGTACGCCGGAACAGGGCACCCCAAACAGACCGAATGATGTTGCCATTGTGCTGAATAGGGGCCTGATCGAATCGACTCAGCGGAGTCGGGAGCCGAGGTGGTCGGCTCGCGACCTGGAACCGTGCTGTGCGGGCATACGGTCTCTATTCGTTGGTCCCGGCCCGAGCCGCACACCGAGCGAGTGTTTGAGTGCGGGAGCTGGAAACGGGGCACCATGGCCACGGTCGCGAAGAAGAACAGCTGAGCGGGAATCCGCTCTGCTCGTAGTGGCTGCGCGACTTTCGGTCAGGATCTGCCACCGAGCCGGCTCCCGCCCCTACATTCGGTGGGCAGTGAGGTTCTGGGCGCCGAGCGAACGCATCTGAATCCGGTGCGGGAGGCATGACGGGGCCGGCGGCGCGTTGTATCTTCGGTCGCGGTCGATCCGGGAAGGCGGGATGGCGGAGAAGATCTCCGCACTCAGCGTCTTCGATGCGGTTCCTCGGTTCAGGGCAGCAACGTCACCCTCAAGAGCAGATCGAGCCACACGGCGATCGCGACCAGACCGCCGAACGCGACCGCGACGATGAAGAATGGCGTCGTCGCGCGATCAGCCCAGTCGATCGGCACATCGTCGATAGAGCCGTGCGGCGGACTCTGTGCGCCACGCCGTTCGTTCTGTTAGGTGGTGCGGCCCAGGAAGTTCAGCAGCTGGGTCTGGATGTCGGCGTTGTCTGTGGGTGCCACCTTGGCCCCGAAGGCGTGGGGGAGTCGGATCCGGTCGTCTTCTGCGACCAGAAAGGTTCGGGCCAGCTCGACTGCCTCGGGATCGAGGTGTTCGTCCTGCCCGGTGGCGCGCGCGAAATCCCAGGTATGTATCAGCGTGTCGGCGCACGCCATCCGCCGGACGAATTGCTCGAAGGGCAGGTTGCCGAACTCGGCACCCAATACCTGCTGGGCGGTCGCCTCCGACTGAAGGGCAGCCTGTACCCCGGCTGTCGCATCCAGCCAGGCGGCCACCACGTCCTCCCCAGCGGTTGGCACCCGGTAGTCATTTCCCCTGAGCCCTGCGCAGGCCCGTCGGTGGTTACCCACCACATGGGCGGCGACGTCCCAGGCGGTCCAGCCTGGGCAGGGGGAGGCCGAGTTCCAGCGGTCCTGCGGGCAGCCCAGGAGACGATCGGTGAAGTCCTGCGCCACCCGCGCGTACAGACTGGTGATGGGCGATCCCATCGCCACACCGTACGTCAACCGCACCTCACCGAATCTGTGCTGGTAGAGGGCATCATTGCGCACACGGCGACCCGCACCGGCCGCCGCTGCGCCTGAACCGGGAGTTCTTCCGGCCCCGACACGGGGGCTCCGGGGCCGGATGCCGAGCCGTGACGATGTGCCCCGAGGCCTTGTCAGCGCTGAAGGGAACAGGTGCGATGGGGGAGCTGACCGCGGTGAATATCGGTCTGTCCGTCGGCGCCGTGGTTGCCGAGGGAAACACGGCGTGGCCAGGACATCGCACCGGACCTGATCATCGCGCACGCGGCCGTTGGCCGACAAGTCGTGGACGGAACTGGTGCTCGACGAGGATGTCGAGGTGAGGTTGCCCCTCGGGAGTGGACACCGGATTTCATGCGGCGACTGACAGCGTAGACGACGCGATGAGTCGTTGTTC
>NZ_WXYH01000389.1:173195-202148 GCF_009872365.1 Rhodococcus sp. T7 | reverse complement strand
ACCGGTAGCGCTGAACCCTGGGCGGCCGCGCTGCACCCGACGACATCTCGGTCAAGCCCCAGCGCGACCCAGCCCAAGAACTCGTTTCGACACGATCACGGAAGTCCCAGCTCAGGGCGACCCCTGCGCCACCCGACCCTGCCGGTGGTGCGGCGTACCGCGTTGTCGCTCCCGTCGGCTCGTCCCGTTGCCGGTCCACGCGCCGGGACCCCCTGCGGCGGCCAGCACCGCCTTCAGCTCACCCACCCGCAGGCCCGACAACTCATCGAACGCGTGCGCCCGCACCCCACCCGAGCGGAGTGCCTCCACGGTGTCCGGTTCGTCGTCAACAAATCCCGACAACCACGACCCCACGGCCCGACAGTGACCGACCTTGACCTCGACCGCCGGCCGGACATCACCACGGGAACGGCACAACAACGCGCGACCGGACGGAAACCCGTTGTCCCCGAGCCATGATCGAGTCTGCTCCGCGCAGGAGACGGGCCGGGTCGTGGAATACACCACCACCAGACCCAGACCGGCCGCTGCCTCCACCAGATCTCGGCCCGGTTCAATGACCGCCGCCCGCCCGACATGGTCGAAGAACCGCTGCCACGCCTGCCGGCGGCCCCCTTCCGACTCGCCGGACAGCAGGTGCGTGAAGGCCGACAGGTCCGCCAGACCGCCGTCGATGTCGAACATCACCACCCGCTCGCTGCCGCTCACCCACCCGACCCTAGCCACGTCGCCGGCCGAGGACCCGGCGCCACGCCCACCGGCACGACTCCGGCACACCCCCATCCCGTGGTCACCAGTGAGCCCCCAGAGAGCACGACAACCATGTTCCACGCACCACATGCTCGCCAACCCCTGTTCCGAGGGCTGCCACGTACATCGCGGCCCGCGAGCCCGGGGGATCATGCGATACGCCGCACGCGGGCCTGAACGCTCCGCGGGTTCACCGGTTGCCACGACAGACCGAACGGTCTGCCCCCAGCGGTGGTGTTCACCGATCGAGCAGTCCGTGGTACCCGTCAGGAATCGATATCCTGAAGGCACAGTCTTTTCCGAGGTGAGTTGCATGTTGCATCCGTGGGAGTCGCACCGTCCGGGCCCTGTTCTCTCCCCCGCCGAGGAGACATGGCGAGGACACTCCGATGGACGCAGGTGATCCGTTCGAGACGCAGCGTGTGGCCACGACGGTCACGGCGGAGCTGAGTGCGGCCGGGTTCGAGGACGCCCACGAAATCGGACGCGGCGGTTTCGGTGTCGTCTACCGCTGCACCCAGCCCACCCTGGACCGCACCGTCGCGGTCAAGGTCCTCACCGCCGACCTCGACGAGGAGAACCGGGCCCGGTTCTTCCGGGAACAGCGGGCAATGGGCCGGCTCACCGGACACCCGAACATCGTCAGCGCCCTGCACGTCGGGACCACCGACAGCGGCCGCCCCTACCTCGTGATGCCCTACCATCCGCAGGACTGTCTCGACGCGCGGATCCGCCGCCACGGACCGCTGCCGTTGGAGGATGCGCTCCGGCTCGGGGTGAAAATGGCGGGAGCGGTGGAGTCCGCGCACCGGATCGGCATCCTGCACCGGGACGTCAAACCCTCGAACATCTTGCTCACCGATTACGGCGAGCCGGCGCTGACCGACTTCGGCATCGCCCACGTTGCCGGCGGATTCGAGACCGCCACCGGCACCGTCACCGGGTCGCCGGCCTTCACCGCCCCCGAGGTGCTCAGCGGCGGACCCCCGAGCCCCGCCTCGGACATCTACAGCCTCGGCGCCACGGTGTTCTGCGCCGTCACCGGGCATGCCGCGTTCGAGCGGCGCAGCGGTGAGCACCTGGTCGCCCAGTTTCTGCGGATCACCACCGAGCCGGTCCCGGACCTACGCGACCACGGCATCCCCGACGACGTGTCCGAGGTCATCGAACGGGCCATGGCTGCCGACCCACGAGAGCGCCCCGCCGCCGACGAGTTCGGTGACACACTGCGGTGGATCCAACTCGCTCACGGCCTCCCGGTCGACGAAATGGCCCTGCCCGGCGAACCGGGCGGCACACGGCGCGGCCGGGATCCGGCGCGCACCCGCCCACAACCCGCGCAGACCACGGCGGGCCGGGCCACCCCGTCGACGGTGCCCGCGCTCCGGGTCTCGGTCGGCTGCCTGCCCCTCGAGCTGACCAGTTTCGTCGGTCGCCGCAACGAGCTGACCGAGGCGAAGAACCTGCTGTCGGTTTCGCGTCTGGTGACGTTGACCGGCATCGGTGGTGTCGGCAAGACGCGTCTGGCGCTGCGGGTGGCCGCCGATGTGCGGCGGGGGTTCGCCGACGGGGTGCGGTGGGTCGAGCTGGGCGAATTGCAGGACGGGTCGCTGGTGGTGGACATGGTGGCCGCCGCCCTCGGGATACGGGACCGGTCCGCGCGCCGCCTCGACGACGTGGTGGCGGAATTCCTCGGCCCCCGGCACCTGCTGCTCATACTGGACAACTGCGAGCAGGTCGTAGATGCGGCCGCCGCATTGGCCGAGACGCTGCTGCGCAGCTGCCCGGAGCTGCGGATCCTGACCACCAGCCGCGAACCCCTCACCCTCGGTGGGGAGGCGGTGCTGCGAGTGCCCCCGCTGACGGCCCCCGACCCGGACCGCCCGCCGACCCTGCGCGGACTGCCCCGGTACGACGCGATCACGTTGTTCACCCAGCGGGCCGCCGCCGCGGTGCCGGGATTCGAGATCACCGAGGACAACCGAGTCACGGTCGCCCGGATCTGCCGACGACTCGACGGTCTGCCGCTGCCGATCGAGTTGGCGGCCGCACGATTGCGGGCGATGTCGCCCGAGCAGATACTGCAACGGCTCACCGACCGGTACACGCTACTCACCCGCGGCAACCGCGGTGCGCCGACACGGCAGCAGACGCTGCGGCTGTCCATCGACTGGAGCCACGACCTGTGCACGCCGGCCGAACAACAGCTGTGGGCCCGGCTGTCGGTGTTCGCCGGCAGTGTCGAACTGGACGCGGCCGAGGACGTCTGCGCCACGGATCCGGCCGAAGGCGACCTGCTCGATGTGGTGACCTCGCTGGTCGACAAGTCGATCCTGATCCGGGAAGACGCAGGCCCGGTGGTGCGGTTCCGGATGCTCGAGACACTGCGCGACTACGGCCGGGAGAAGTCCGAGCAGTCCGGCGAGCACTCGGTACTGCGTCGTCGCCACCGGGATTGGTACCAGCAGTTGGTGTTACGGGCGCAGGCCGAGTGGATCAGCCCCCGGCAACGAGAATGGATCGCGCGCCTCGAGCGGGAACAACCGAACCTGCGCGAGGCGATGGAATTCTGCCTGTCCGAACCCGGCGCCGACACGACCGCGGGACTGCGGATCGCCGCCGCCCTGTTCCAGTTCTGGCTCTCCCGCGGCCTGCTCAGCGAGGGACGGCACTGGCTCGACCGCGCCCTGGCCCACCGGCCCGGGCAACCGGCCACGGCACGAGTCGACGCACTGTACGCCGACAGCGTGCTGGCCGGACTGCAGGGCGAGATCGCGTCCGCAACCGCGCGAGTCGAGGAGGCGCGGGCGCTGGCCGAGCAGATGACCGATCCCGTCGTCCACGCCCGCGTCGCCCACGCCGGCGGGCTCCTGGCCCTCTTCAGCGGCGATCTTCCCCACGCCTGCACCCGCCTGGAAGAAGCCGTCGAGGCGTTCGGCGCCCGCGGCAACCTGTCGGATCGGGTGTGGACTCTGATGACCCTCGGACTGGCGTACGAATTGCAAGGGGACGGTCCTCGAGCCATTACCTGCCATCAGCGGGCGCTCGACACCACCGAAGCCCACGGTGAATCGGTGTTCCGGTCGTACTCGCTGTGGGCCATGGGGGTGGCGGTCTGGCAGCAGGGCGATCGCGGCCGAGCGGTTCGGTTATTGGAACAGTGTCTGCGGCTGACCCGACTGGTGGACGAACCGCTCACCGCCGCCGTGGCGCTGGAGGCACTGGCATGGATCGCCGCCGACCAGGACAACGCACGGCGCGCCGCCGTCCTGCTGGGCGCCGCCGAGGCACTGGGCCGGTCCGTCGGTAGCTCCCCGGTGCTGTACCCCAACCTGCTCACCCACCACGAGGACTGCGAGCGGCTGACCCGCCGGGCACTCGGTGAGCGAGCCTTCGAGGCCGCCCGCCGCGAGGGTGCGGCCCAGGGTTTCGACGCTGCCGTCGCCTACGCCCTCGGCGAGGACACCCCGGCCCCCGCACCACCCGCTGGTCCCACGACGACGAGCCTGACCAAACGGGAACGGCAGGTCGCCGAACTGGTCTCGCAGGGCATGACCAACAAGGCCATCGCCAACCAGCTCGTGATATCCCAACGCACCGCGCAGGGCCACGTGGAACACATCCTCACTAAACTCGGGTTCACCTCACGAGCCCAGATCGCGGCCTGGATCGTCGAGCACACCCAGGGTGAGCGTGCCTGAGCATCACCCGCACACTCCAGCTGAACCGCACTGGGTCTGATGGAGACTGAACCGCCCCGGCATGTCCGGAGACTCGATCCACTGCGCTCAGACCCGAAAGGGCGTGGACCTGTCCTGCCCTCACGAGCTGCGAATTCGCACGAGAGGTCGTCAATTGGGAAGGCGCGAAGCTTCGGAAAGCCCGCCGATCACTCCAGATATCCGCTCGGCCGCGGTTGCCTGCTTTGCGGACGGGGGCTACCACGGCACGATAATGAACGATATTGCGGAGGCGATAGGTATCCGCCCCTCCAGCCTCTACAACCACATGCCTTCGACGCAGACATTGTTTCAAGCCGTGGTCTCCGAAACCATGACGCAAGCCGTGCATAGGATCTTCCCTGGATTGCCGCGGCGGCCATCCCCGCCATCGCAGCTCGAGATTCAACCTCGGCGAGGCGTGCAGCAGCCGAATCCGATGTTGTTCGGCGTGTCCTGGGGGTAGAAGGCGGCCACCACCCGATCATTCTCGATGTTTCAACCACAGAACATTCGAGAGAATAGAGGCGGTGGCCGCGAAAATCCGGGTGCCCTCCGGGCGGACGGGCGGGCGGGTGGGCCGGCGAAAAAGTCTCGCACTAGGAGCGTCGAAAGGCGTTGGCGCGGTTGCGGGGTGAATTCTACCGCTACCTGCCTACCCGCGGGGACGTGTGTTCGGGTTGACCGACGCAATGCTGTGCTCGGGCGAGCCGGTCCGAACGCTGGTCGGTCTGTCGTTGACCGAGCATCGCCGCGGCCATGACGCACTCTACGACGGAATGAACTGCGGACGAGTCGAATTCGACCGATTTCGACACGCGGTTACCGCGCTGGGGCTTTCCGGCGGCAGCGACGGACTGATCGTGCTGGCGGTCGACGTCAGCCCATGGTTGCGCCCGGACGCCCCGACCAGCCCGCAGCGCGGGTTCTGTCACGTCTACGGCCCCGGCAGGGGCCCGGCGCAGATGATCCCGGGTGGCCGTACTCGTTCGTCGCCGCCCTCGAAACCGGGCGTACCTCGTGGACGGCGGTGCTCGACGCGGTCCGGTTGCAGCCCGAGGACGACGCCACCGCGGTCGCCGCCGCCCAGGTGCGTGAGGTGGTGCCACGGTTGTGCGAGGCTGGGCAGTGGAAGGACGGTGACCTGAACATTCTGGTGGTCTTTGATGCCGGGTACGAACTGGCCCGGCTGGCGTTCGTGCTCGCGGACCTGCCGGTGCAGGTGCTGGGCCGAGTGCGCTCGGATCGGGTGTGCGGCGCACCGCGCCGCCGCCGGGCAGGACCGGTCGCCCACCGCGGCACGGGGCCGAGTTCCAGTTCGTGGGGGTTCCCCCTCTTGTGTGGACATCGTGAACACTGGGTCGTGAAGGTCCCAGAGGAAGATGTCACTGATGGTCATGAAGGCGTACCCGGCGAAGTTCAAGGCCGATGCCGTCGCGTTGTATCTGTCCGATCCGAGCCACACGTTCGAGGGCATCGGCAACGACCTGGGAGTCAGCCGCGAGACCCTGCGCAACTGGGTGCGGGCCGAACGCAAACGCACCGATACATCCACGACCGAACTTCGGGCCAGTGGTGCGAAGCGGTCGGCGGCGCCGGCGAGCACGGTATCGTCCGAGTCCGTGTTGGAGGAAGAGAACAGGCAGCTCAAGGCCCAGATCCTTCAAGCTCGAGACTGAGCGGGAGATCCTGCGGAGGGCCGCGAAATATTTCGCGGGCGAGACGTCTTGGTGAGCAGCCACTTCCAATTCGTTGACGACCACTGTGACACCTTTTCGGTGAAGTGGCTGTGCCAGATCCTCGAGGTCTCCCGCTCGGGTTTCTATCGGTGGCGGGCCTCCGGACCGGCCCGGGCCGCCCGCGCCCGCGCCGACGAGGAGCTGGCGGCGCGGATCCGCGTCATCCATGCCGACTCCGACGGCACCTACGGGGCACCGCGAGTGACCGCTGAACTGCGCGATGCCGGGATCGAGGTCAATCACCAACGGGTCGAGCGGGTGATGCGCGAGCAAGGGATCGTCGGGGTGCATCTGCGCAAACCGGTCCGCACCACTATCCCCGCCCCGGATGCGGCGGCGGTGCCGGACCTGATCCGCCGGGATTTCACCGCGAGCGCATCGAACACCAAATACGTAGGCGACATTCCCCCAAGCACTACGTGCAGGGAGGTACCCCCACCTACCTCCCTGTCGGTGACGCTGAGTTTCTGTATCTGGTGACGGTGATGGACCTGGGCTCGCGACGGTTGGCGGGCTGGTCGATCGCCGATCACATGCGTACCGAGTTGGTCGCCGATGCGTTGCGGGCGGCCGCGGCCTGCCGCGGCGCTGCCGGTCTCGAGGGGTCAATTTTCCACTCCGACAACGGGGCCCAGTATGCGTCGGCCGAGTTCGCCGACCTGTGTCGTGAGTTGGGGGTGACGGCATCGCGGGGCGCGGTCGGGACGTCGGCGGACAACGCGGCCGCCGAGTCGCTGAACGCGACGTTGAAACGGGAGACGCTGCAGGGCCGGAGGAACAGTGCGGGTGAGGCATGCGCCGCGGTCTTCCGTTGGATCACGCGATACAACACCAGAAGGAGGCATTCGAGCCTGGGCCAGATCAGCCCGATCGAGTTCGAACGGCGATCGGCTACCCTGGCCACCGCTGCATAAAAATGGGTGTCCACATCTCGGGGGGAACGCCCCTGAAGACCTCCCCCCGAGGACGGCTCCGATGGGCCATACACCCTTATCCTCTACGCAGCACCGTTTCTGGAAGCTCTTCCTACATCAAGCTCCTTTCAACGTTCGTGACACACACGGATCCAGGCTTAGTTCATAGCGCTTCTCGCCCGGATCTCGTGGGCGGTCGCCGATCGGGCGGGTATCGGTATCCATCGAATGGGCGAGTAGCAGCGCTCGAACACCGATTCTTCCTCTGTCAGTGATCCCTTGTTTTTTCGTGCGTCCCATACTGCGGTGCCGCGGTGATCAGTCCTGCAACCGCGGCCATGCGGTGACGGCTGCGGGGACGTTCGCGTCGGCGCTGAGAGTGAACTTCGGCGTGCGCCGCTCCAGGAATGCGGCCACTCCCTCGGCGAAATCGGCGGAGTCGATGAGCTCGCCAAGTACCTGCGATTCCAGCCTGTGGGCGGCCCAGGGGCTACCCGACTCGAAGGTTCCCCACAGCATTTGTTTGGCGGCCGCGAACGCCACCGGTGCAACGTTCTCGCCGATCTCCGCAGCGACCGCATACGCGACGTCGAGCAGGTCATCGTCGGGACACACCCGCGAGACCAGGCCGCCGGCCAACGCCTCCGCCGAACCGAACAGTCGGGCTGTGGCTATCCATTCCATCGCCCGTGACATGCCGACCAGCCGTGGCAAGAACCAGGTCGAGGCAGCTTCGGGCGTTAGGCAACGCCGGGTGAATACGAAACCGAATCGCGCATTTTCGGATGCGATTCTAATATCCATCGGCAGCGTCAGCGTGGAGCCGATACCGATTGCCGGACCGTTGATTGCTCCGATCACCGGTTTGCGCATCGCGGCGATACGAAGTGATGCGTATCCGCCACCGTCCCGCGGGCTACCGTCGTCGAAGAATTCGCCGTCGTATTGTTTCTTGTCGAACTCTCCAGCATCGGGGTCGAGGTCGGCCCCCGCGCAGAATGCTCGCCCGCTTCCCGTAACGACCACGGCGCGAACCGAGTCGTCACTGTCTGCGAGGTCGCACGCGGCGACCAGTTCCCGCGCCATCGTATAGGTGAAGGCGTTGAGCTTCTCGGGTCGATGCAAAGTGATGGTCGCCGTCCCATCGGCGACGGCGTATTCGATTTCGGTGTAGTGCATGGCTTGATGTCTCCCTTCGGCTGCTGTTTCAGATGTGACCGTCAAGGTCACTCCACCAGCAGTAGAACCCATTCGGCTACGCAGGCCGGCTTGGCGCCGCCGTCGATCTCGACGGTTGCGGTGATGGTGATCTGGGTTCCAGCAGGGGTCGGTGTGACCGCCGTCAACTCGGCTCCGGCGCGGACCTTGTCGCCCACCTTCACCACCGAGGGAAAGCGAACCTTGTTGCAGCCATAGTTGACTACCATCTTCAACCCGTCGACACGCCAGATCTGCTCGGCGAGCACGGGCAGCAGCGACAGGGTCAGGAACCCGTGCGCGATCGGTGCACCGAACGGCCCCGCGGCGGCGGCGTCAGGATCGACGTGGATCCACTGGTGATCACCGGTCGCATCCGCGAACAGATCGATCTGCTTCTGGGTGACCGGGAACCAGTCACTTACACCCAGATGAGTTCCGATCGCCTTCTCGAATTCGGTGATTCCGTTGAAAATTCGCATCCTTTTCGTTCCTGTCCTATCAGACGGTCGGGCCGCCGGCGACATACAGCACCTGGCCTGAGATGAATCCGGCGCCTTCGCCGGCGAGGAATGCCACCGCGTTCGCGATGTCGTCGGGCTTACCCGCGCGTCCGACGGGAATTCCCTTCACCACCGCGTCACGGAAGTCCTCGAACGACACGCCCATACGCGCGGCCGTCGACGCGGTCATTTCGGTTTCGATGAACCCCGGTGCGATCGCGTTCACCGTGATGCCGAACTTGCCCAGCTCGATCGCGAGTGTCTTGGTGAATCCCTGTAGTCCGGCCTTCGCGGCGGAATAGTTGGCCTGGCCGCGATTGCCGAGCGCCGAGGTGCTGGACAGGTTGATGATCCTGCCCCACTTGGCGGACGTCATGTATGTCTGCACGGCGCGGCTCATGAGGAAGGACCCGCGCAGGTGCACATTCATCACCGCATCCCAATCGCCTGCGGTCATCTTGAAGAGCATGTTGTCGCGAATGATTCCGGCGTTGTTCACCAACACCTCGGGTGCACCGAGTTCAGCGGTGACCCGCTGCACCGCGGCATTGACGCCGTCCTCGTCGGAGACATCGGCGCCGACCGCGAGCGCGGTTCCTCCCGCTCCTTCGATCTCGGCGGCGACCGTCTTGCAGACGGCCTCATCCAGGTCCAGAACGGCGACGGCGAATCCCTCGGCGGCCAAGCGCTTCGCGGTAGCCGCCCCGATGCCACGCGCGGCTCCGGTGACGATGGCCACCCGAACGGTGTCAGTACTCATTTCATTGCTCCTGATGGTTGGGGTTGGTGCGTATCGCACCGAACGATTAACTTGAGTGGGTGATGCTGCGAGGCAGCTGCGCTCTCGATCGATGCTCGGTCAGGCGCGCCAGAGATGTGACCCCGGTCGTGTCATCGTGATAGACGGGACCACGACCGAACTGCTCAATCGGGTCAGCGATATCACCACTTCGGCCACATCACGGGGATCGATCATGACCTCGGGCGACACCTTGTCGGCCAGGGAAGCGGTCATATCGGTGGCAACATAGCCGGGACAGACCGACGTCGCAGAGATTCCGGCCTCCGACTCTTCGGCATTCAATGTCTCACACAGCGACGTCAGCGCCGCTTTGGTGGCGCCGTACGCCGAGTTCAGGGGCTCTCCCACGATTCCCGTCATCGATGACACCGCAATAATCTTCGCGGTTCTTCGCACGGACACAGCGGCGGTCTTCCGCAGGAGCGGCAGCGTTTGCTGTGCCAGCACGTAGGCTGCGCGGACATTGATCGCGAACATCTTGTCGAAACGGCGTACCGGGAATTCCGCGAACGGGCCGATCGAGCCCATCCCCGCGTTCAGCACCAGCGCGTCGAGCCGGTCGAAGGTCGCGCTGTGCGCATCGGCCACCCGGATCACGTCGTCCTCGTTCGCCATGTCCGCAGGGACCTGAACGATTGTGGAGCCGTATTCCTCAACGAGTTCCCGCGCGAGCGCATCGAGCGATGCCGCCGAACGGGCGCACAGCGTCAGATTCCAGCCCTCGGCGGCAAGGCGCTGGGCGATGAGGGCACCGATTCCGCGCGACGCGCCGGTGACGATGGCGGCACGGGTGCCGGTTTCCGGGCTCATCGCGGTGCCATTCGGATGGCACCATCGAGCCGGATCGTTTCACCGTTCAACATGGCATTGGTGATGATGTGTTCGACCAGGGCGGCGTACTCGGTGGGATCACCGAGTCGGGAGGGGTGCGGAATCTGAGCTTCCAGAGACGCCCGGGCTTCCTCGGACAGACCACCGAGTATGGGTGTCGCGAACATGCCCGGCGCGATTGTCATGACCCGGATGAGCGAGCCGGCCAGATCCCGCGCGATCGGGAGCGTCATACCGACGATGCCGCCCTTGGAGGCGGAGTAGGACGCCTGTCCGATCTGGCCGTCGTAGGCGGCGACCGAGGCGGTGTTCACGATGACCCCACGCTCCCCTGCCTCGGGTTCGGTGGCGGCCATGGCTGTTGCGGCGAGCCGGATGACATTGAAGGTACCGATCAGGTTCACCTCCAGCACCCGGGTGAATCGGTCCAGCTCCAGCGGGCCGGTTCGGCCGAGCGTGCGAGCCGGGTCGCCGATTCCGGCGGCATTGACCACCACCCGGAGCGGTCCGAGCTCGGTCGCGGCGGCGACCGCGTCCTCGACCTGGTCCGGGTCGCGGACGTCGGCGGGCCGGAAGATAGCCGCGGCACCGAGCTGTTCGGCGCGCTCCCATCCTGCCGAAGTGGGTAGATCGAGGATGGCGACGCGCGCCCCGGCGCTGATCAGCCGTTCGACGGCGGCACGCCCCAGGCCGGACGCTCCGCCAGTGACGAGCGCAGCGGATCCAGCTAATTGCATGAGTTCTCCTTTGTTCCGACGAGTTGTCCTCGTCCGGTGCGGCCCAGTTCCGTGCGGGCGGCCCGAACAGCGAGGAGCTCGCTGTTTCGGAAACCGGGCCACGGCCGCGCAGTGTCGACGACGTCGGCGTCGAAACCGAGGTGATTGGTCATCGTCGCCCCCTCGCTCATTGGGAGACTGCTTCGTGTCGACCGTGTCCACCGGCGGTCGGTCTGTCTTCCGTCGCCGCAGCCGGTCCCGGGATCAACCGGCGCAGCTCACCCTTGAGCACCTTGCCGGACGGATTACGTGGCAGGGTATCGACGAACACGACCCGTCGGGGGCGCCGGAAGCCGGCTATCCGCGGGCGCAGCCAGGTGATCAACGTCGCCTCATTCACCTGCGCCGCTTTCCGGGGTACGACGATTGCCGTCACGGCTTCGCCCCATGTCCGGTCGGGGACACCGATCACGGCGACCTCGGCGACCTGCGGGTGGGTGACGAGCACCCGCTCCACGTCGGCGGGGTAGACGTTCTCTCCCCCGGTGATGATCATGTCCTTGAGCCGGTCGGTGATGAAGAGGTATCCCGCGTTATCGAGGCGGCCCACGTCGCCGGTGCGCAGCCAGCCTTCCGCGTTTCGTAGTTCGGCTGTCTCCTCTGGACGCCGCCAGTACCCCTTGCTGCATTGGGCCGAGCGAACCCAGATTTCCCCGTCCCGACCTGCGGGCAGCTGCAGTTCGGTCGAGGGATCTCGAATTTCGACCTCTACCCACGGGTACGGTTTTCCGACGGAAGCCAGCAGTTCACCGCGGTGGTCGTCGGGGTCCAGTTGGGCTATCGCGCCGCAGGTTTCGGTCAGTCCGAACACTTGAATCAACGGCACATCGAAGCAGTCCCGAACGCGATGCAGTAGTGGCAGTGAGATCGGGGATGCACCGTAGACGATCGAGCGCAGCGCCGAGAAGTCCGCTTCTCCGGCGCCGGGGACATCGACCATCATCTGCAGCATCGCCGGTGCGACCAGCACATTCGTGATCTTCAGCCGTCCGAGATCCGCGACCAGGGCCGGCGCATCGAAATCAGGAACGAGAACGCACTGTGCCCCACGGAACAGCGCGACGAACGCCCACGCCGATCCGCCCATATGGAACAGCGGCATGACGACGGACACCACCGAATCGGAGTCGACCCGCCAGCGCGCGGCCGCCTGGAACAGATGGGCGAGGTTGCTATTGGTGATCACCACCGCCTTGGGCAGTCCAGTGGTGCCCGATGTGTAGAACTGAATGAAGGCGTCGTCCGGACCGCTGACGACGCCTGGGTCGACCGAGTCTTCGGCATCACGCCACGCCTCGTAGTCCTCGCCGATCGTCAACCGAGTCACATCGGGCGGTGCCGCGTCCATGAACTCCCTGTCGGTCAACACAATTCGGGTGTCGGCGTCCGAGACCAGTTCTGCGAGATCCGCTGTGGTCAGTCGCCAATTCAGCGGCGCCAGCACCGCCCCGATCTTGGCGCACCCGAACAGGATCTCGAAGAACTCCGGCCAGTTGCGACCGAGGTATCCGACACGCTGACCGCCGGTGACGCCCGACTGTAACAGCGCACGGCCGACCCGACTGGCCCGGGCGTCCAGCTCGGCGAAGGCGATGATCGAATCCCGGTAGCGGAGCGCGATGCTGTCCGGATGAGTGCGAGCGAGATCGCGGATGATCTGGACCGGGTGGAAGTCGTCCGGTGCTCTCACGACCGGATTCCTTTCTGCGCGTGCCATGTCTTGGGTCACCTCAGCACGACAGTCGCAGTGCCCGCGATGGCGCGGCGTCCGTCCGCATCAGCCCATACGGCGCAGTCAACGAATCGGCCGGCGCCCTCCTCCCTCACCGCGGTCACCTCACCTCCGACGAGGACATCGTCGCCGGCGAAGACGTTGGCGCGGAATGAACAGGATACGCGCCGCAGGGCGCCACGCGAGCCTGCCCATTCGGTGAGCAGATCCAGCACGTAGGCCATTGTCGCGCCTCCCTGGTTGATCTCACGGTCGCCGAGGCCGGCGCGTGCGACCGCGTCGAGGTCGAAATGAATCGGATTCGAATCCCGCAGCACGAGCGCGACCATCTTGATGTGATCCGCACTCACCGCGGTGATTCGGCGCTCGGGCAGTCGAGTTCCGACACGGACATTCTCGGTGACAGTCACTGCTTTCCTCCGCGTTTGAATAGGTAGACGCTGGTCACCGCGCCCGCGTAACCGCCGGAGTCGTCGAGAATCTCGATACGCACGTCCATATTGTCGAGTCGGGAACCATCACGACTCGTCCGTGACCCGGTCGCGGCAACGACCGCGTCCACGCGGTAGCGCCCGCCGATGCGCAGCGGTGTCTGCTGGTCGATCTCGCAGTTCCCGAACAGGAGCGTATCGTCCTCGGACTTGCCAGCCAGCTCGCACAGCTCGTCAACGCTGATACCCAAGCAGCGCAACGAGATCACAACAAACCACATCGGATGGGCGATGCCGGGTTCGGCCTGAGGCGCGCGGACGGCGTGCTGCAGGATCGTGTTCTCGTGCGGCTCGATCACGATCTCGCCGCCCCGAAGCCGTGTTCCCTCGAGCTTGTGTAGCTCGTCGGTTGTCACTGTCATTGTTTGCCGCTCCTCAGTACGATCTCGGCAGCCCGAGCGTGTGTTGCGCGATGTGGTTGAGCACCATTTGCGTCGACACCGGCGCCACCTGTTGCAGCCGCACGATGCCCCACAGATCCGCGAGCCCGTACTCGTGGGACATGCCATTGCCGCCATGCATTTGGATCGCGGTATCCAGTGCCTTGTAGCCGGCGCGCGAGGCCAGGAACTTAGCCATATTCGCGGTCTCGCCCGCCGACAGGCCCGCATCGAACTCAGCGGCGGCTCGCCAGACCATCGCGGCAGCGCCGGTCAGCTCGATGGCCGCCTCGGCGAGCGGGTGCTGGACACCCTGATATGTGCCGACCGGGACACCCCAGACGTTGCGTTCGTTGACGTAGCCGACGGCCTTGTTGATCGCGTAGCGTCCGACTCCGAGGCAGATGACGGCGCTGAGCACCCGCTCCGGGTTCAGTCCGTCGAACAACGCAGAGAGCCCGTTGTCGACTTCACCGACGACAGCCTCAGCGGGCAGCCGGACGTCGTCGAAGAACATTGTGAACTGACGTTCGGGAGCCCCGAGTGCCGTCGAGATGAGCTGGCGACTGAGCCCCCGGGTATCGGGATCATCGACGACGAACAAGGTGAGCCGGCCCCGCCCCGTGACTTCGTCGGTGCCGGTGCGCGCCACCAGCAGGAAGTGGTCACAGTGGTCGACCCCCGAGATGTAGTACTTGGTGCCGCGGACGATCCAGTCGTCACCGTCGCGCTTGGCCCAGGTGGACACGTTGTGCGAGTTCGAACCGGCGTCCGGCTCCGTCAGGGCGAACACGAATTTTTCTTCGCCGCTGGCGATTCCGGGAAGGTAGCGGCGTTTCTGATCCTCGGTGCCGTGTCGGGGCAGCACGCTGCCGGCAATTCCCTGAGACAGGACCATCGCCAGTTCGGGGCAGCCGCCTGCGGACAGCTCTTCGAGCACGATGGCGAGCTCGGTCAGTCCCGCGCCGCCGCCCCCGTATTCCTCGGGGATGCTGATCCCCAGGTATCCGCCGCGGCCCAGTTGTTCCCACAGCTCGGCCATGGGTTCGCCGGTCGCCGCCTTGGCTTGATAGTACTCGTGACCGAACTTGCCGACGATCTGGGCGACGGTAGTACGTAGCTCTTTTTCCTCGTCACTAGGCCGCAAGGGCAGGCAGAGGTTGTGGGTGGTCATCGGTTTCAGTTCCTTCCAGTTTCCGTGGACACACGCGGAGGGCCGCGTCACCGGTTGCGGTAGTGAGGGGTGCGCTTCTCCATGAAGGCGCGCGGACCCTCCTTTGCGTCGTCGTTGCGCACGACCCGTTCGTTGAGTGCGAATTCCAGTGCAAATCGCGGTTCGTTGCCGTGCGCGCGCACCGCGATCTCCTTGGCGGCACGAACCGCGACCGGACCGTTCGTCGCCATTCGCGTCGCCACTTCAATCGCGCGCGGTAATGCTTGACCTCTCGGGACGACTTCATTCACCAGTCCGCATGCCGCGTCTCGATGCGCGTCGATGTGGTCGCCGGTCAACAGCAGCTGCCTCGCCATCGCCCACGGCACCTGCTGTGGTAGCCGCACATGGGTGCCACCCCCGGGAACCAAGCCCCAACGGACCTCCGGCACACCGAACACCGCGTGGTCCGCGGCAATGCGGATGTCGGTTCCGAGCAGGATTTCCAGCCCGCCCCCCCACAGATGCCGTTGACAGCGGCGATCACCGGCTTGAAGACGTCGGAGAAGTACCGTTTCGATGGATCCGGGATGAGAATATCTAGTTCGCCCCTGGTGAGCCGGGGAATCAGCTCACCGAGGTCACCGCCGGCGCTGAACGCCTTTTCGCCCGCACCGGTCACGATCACAACATGCACGGCCTCGTCGCGCCGGGCCGCATCCGCCGCTTCGGCTAGACGACGGGCCATGAGGACCGTGAACGCATTGTGCGCGCGAGGCCGGTTCAAGGTGATCACCGCGAGCGGACCGTCGACCGAATAGCTGAGGTCCCCATCCGTTACCGCGGTCCCCGTTTGAATAACTGCTCCGTTTTCACTGGCCGGCACCGGCCCCACCTCCTCCTCTGCCACCACCAACGTAGCTGCGCTGAACCGACATTCGATGTCGCATCCTGGAACATTCGCGTGGCCCGAGAATGCCTTCGTGAACAGGTCGATGCCGAGAGCACGGACCTTGCGATACAGCGTCGACCGGGCGATACCGACGTGTCGGCACGGTTCTCGTACCCCGCCCTGGTTCACCCATCGCAGCGATCGTCGTCGCCTTGACAGCTCGAGGCCGCTGGGTGGGCCCCGTTACCGCCGTCGAGGTCGTCGGCGGGCCGAGTCACCAGCACCGAACCGGGCGTCGCGGCGGTCAGCATGTCGTCCAGTCGCGACAGGCACCGCTCGGCGCCTTCCGCAGAGTCCTCGAGGCCATAGATCCCCTGCACTGGGCATCACCAGCCATCTCGTGCGGTCGCCGGCGTACCGGTGCCCGGTTCACCGGTGATCGGCACCAACCGGTTGCCCTCGTGGTCGTCGAGTGGACGTGCTCGTACTCGTACTCGTTCTGCCACACGACCACGGTGACCGGTGCCGTCGTCGACACCGCCACCGGGCGGCGCGTGGACCACGACAGGCAGATCGGACTGAAGGTACCGATGGCCGTCGCGTTGACCGATACCGAGGGGCGATGTTGTTCCGGTCGAGCCACCGACGGAGCTGCTCGTCGGAGGCATCCGCCAGAGGAGAAGGGTGGGGTCCCGATCAGTCATGGGGAGCCCGAAATATCGACTTTCCGGCGTCGGCCTACTCTGCTCGAGCACTTGGTGACGATGCAGGCCAGCTGATCGTGGAGGTAGATCCCGGACTCGGCCCCAGCGGTGTGGGCGTGGCGAGGGTCTCCTCAGACTCGGGCGCCGAGCGGACTAATTCTAATTTGCGGGGTATCGATCATCCCGGGATGGACCGAATGGACTCGGGAATATCGTCGACGGCGGGTTATTGCGATGGTGTCGACATCCGAATGCCATTCGCCGACACGAGCGTCGAGGCCGTCCATGGCGGGTTGCAAGGATGAGGGTTTGCGAAACGAGGAGGGCGCTCGGCCAGCTTTCGGCCGAGCGCCCTCCTCGTCATTACGATGGTGGCGTCACCATGCTGCTCGTGCCCGGTCGGTCACGCTACTACGCATCTGCTCGGTCCCGAGGGCGGCCCTGTAGCGGAGCGGCCAGTCCGCACTAGAAGATCGTGTAGCCGCCGTCGACGACGATCTCGTTGCCGGTGTGGAAGGTCAACGAGGGGTCCGCGAGAAACGCTGCGACTTCGTAGAACTCTTCGGGAGCGGCCCAACGGCGCGCCGGTGTGCGCGCCGTGGTCACCTGCATGAACCGGTCGTCCGCCTGCAGATCGGTGTTCATTGCCGTTCTGGTCCAGCCCGGAATCAGTACGTTGCACCGGACCTGGTGGCGGGCCAGTTCCACCGCAAGGGTGCGCGCAAGTCCGATCAGGCCGGTCTTACTGGTGGCGTAGGCGGCCTGGCCGACTCCGCCGTAACGACTGATCGTCGACGAGACGACGATGATCGAACCGCCCGTGCCCTGCTCGACAAACCGCCGCGCTGCGGCACGGCCACAAAGGAAACCGCCGTCGAGATTGGTGCGCAAGACCCGATGCCAAGTGTCGAGGGACATCTCGGTGATCGGTGCAGCCTCGGCGATACCCGCATTTGCCACCAAACAGTCGAGCGGACCGAGCTCCTCGACGGTTCTGTCCATCGCAGCCTCCACGGACAGTTCGTCCGCGATATCACACTGCACCGCTGTAGCTTTCACGCCGAGAGCACGAATTTCGTCGACTACCGAAGCACTCCGATCGACGTTGCGGGCCCACACGGCGACATCGGCGCCTGCGCGCGCCAGGCCCACCGCCATGGCGTGGCCGATACCGCTGTTGCCCCCGGTGACGACGGCCGTACGACCGGCCAGTTTGCCCTCGCTCATCAATGTGCCTTCACCGTGGGAGTCGGGATGCGCACCAGTTCGGCGAGAGCCTCACGGTGACGCTCGGGCGTGCCCAGGGCGATCGCACTGCTCTTGGCCCGCTTGAGGTACAGATGGGCTGGATGCTCCCAGGTGAACCCGATTCCGCCGTGCAATTGCACGCATTCCTCGGCAACCTGTTGGGCGATGACCGAACAGTGTGCCTGCGCCAGCGCCGCCGCCACTGCCAGATCCGGTGAACCGGTCGCGGCGCACTCGGCCGCGTAGCGGGCCACCGCCCGCGCCTGCGTGAGCAGTACCCACAAATCCGCAAGTCGATGTTTGACCGCCTGATAGGAGCCCACGATGCGGCCGAACTGGCGGCGCATCTGCACGTAATCGACCGCCATCTCGAAGCAGCGCTCGGCCATTCCCAACTGCTCCGAGGCCAGCAGTACCGCACCGATCCGCAGCGCCACGCCCACCGCCGCGGGGACATGCACACCCTGCGCGAGAAGGTCCCCCTCCGCACCGTCGAACACCAGGTCCACCAGCGGACGCGTCATATCCAGCGACACCACCTCGGTGCGCCGTAGTCCGGCCGCATCGGCTGCAACCCGATAGACGGCGTCGCCCGCGGGGACGAGGAAGATATCGGCGGCCGCGGCGTCGGCGACCGAGGTGACGCTGCCGTACAGCTTACCGTCCCGGGTCTGCACACCGGCCGGCGAATCGTCCGGCGCGGTGCTGAACGGGAGCGCCACCGCCGCGACGAGCGCGCCGCTCGCCGCAGCACCGACCAGGTCGGACTGGTTGAGCTCGAGCAGTAACGCCGGCGCGATACCGGCGGAACCGAGAAAGGGAACCGGCGCGACAGCCCGTCCGAGTTCTTCGGCGACGACCGCGGCTTCGCGCCAGCTCGCACCCGCGCCACCGGCGTCCTCCGGCACAGCCAATGCAGCACACCCGATCTCGACCGTCAGAACTTTCCACAGTTCCAGGTCCGTCGTCGTGTCCGTTTCGGTGCGGGCCAGCACGGTGTCCCAGGGGCTGCGCTTGTCGAGCAGGGACCGGACGCTGGCCCGCAAGTCCTCCTCGATCTCCGAGTAGAGCAGATCGCCGGTCGGCGGCGTCGGGTTCGTGCTGTCGGTCATCGCGGCAGATCCTTCCAGGGAATGGCCTTGTCGGCCCGAGGCTCGGCGGGCAGTGCGAGCACTCGCTCGGCGATGATGTTGCGCATGATCTCCGAGGTTCCGCCCTCGATCGAGTTGCCCTTCGCACGCAGGAATCGCCAGCCGGCCGGGCTCTGGGAATGAGCCAGGATGACGGGTCGTCGGGCGGTGTAATCGGTGTACCGAAGGCCCTCCGCACCCAGAAGTTCCAGTTCCAGGGACGAGATCTGCTGATTCAGCCGAGAATGGGTCAGCTTCGCCCCAGAACCTTCTGGGCCCGGCAAGCCCGCTGCCTGCTGCTGGCGCAACCTTTCTGCGGTCAACCGGGCCGCTTCGGATTCCACCCATAGCCGGACAACCTGGTCGTGCACACCGGCTCGACGTAGTTCCGGGCGGGTCCGCCAGACCTTGACCAACTCTCCGATCGCGCCGCTTTCCCGCGGGATCGTGCCCGCACCGATCGCGACGCGCTCGTTCATCAACGTGTGACTGGCGACCGCCCAACCCTGGCCGATCGCACCGAGCAGCTGGTCACCAGCAATGCGGACATTGTCGAGATAGACCTCGTTGAACTCGCTTTCGCCGGTGATCTGCCGCAACGGCCGGACGTCAACTCCGGGGTCGTGCATGTCGCATATGAAGAACGACAGTCCCTGGTGCTTCGGCTCCTCCGGGTCGGTCCGGGCGAGCAGGATCGCCCAGTCGGCCTGGTGGGCGAGCGAGGTCCAGACCTTCTGACCGTTGACAACCCAGCCATCGCCGTCGCGTTTCGCGCTCGTGCCCACATTGGCCAGGTCGGACCCCGCCCCCGGCTCACTGAAGAGCTGGCACCACGGTTCTTCACCGGTCCACAGCGGGCGAAGCCACCGCTGCTGCTGCTGCGGCGTACCGAAGCGCAGAATGGTCGGCGCGGCGAGATTGAGGCCGATGAAGTTCAGTTCCGGCCGGTTGTGGGGTGCTCCGGCTTCCATAAACAGCGTGTCGACCTCGGGCTGCAGACTCGGATCCAGTCCGAGTCCGCCCAGGCCTTCCGGGTAGTGCACCCAGGCGAGCCCGGCATCGAAGCGAGCCCGCAGGAATTCCTTCCGGTCCGTTGTGACCGGGTCGTGCGCGCGCAGGAATTCGCGCACACGTGCGGCGAGTCCTTGAGCGTGGGAAGCGCTACTTGTGCTCACGAGTCCTCTTTCCTCCAGAAACCGTTCAGATCGGCGCAAAATGCGAGATGTCGAGGATCTGGCCGGTGCGTTCCTCCGCCCACATGGCCCGCACCCGGGTGCCCGGCGGTAGTTGCGCACGAATGGTGTTCGGATCCGACAGGTCGACACCGCGCACGTAGTGCATGAGCATGGTGCTCGCGCCGTCGAGCCGAATGCCGGCGATGGCGTACGGCGGGGTGGGACCCCCGCGGAAGCTCTGCCAGGCCACGGTGAATGCTTCGACGGTCCCTTCGGGTGGCAGTTCGAGCCACTCATCGGTACGGACGAAGCAGGACTCACAGTAGGCCTGCGGTGGGACGAACACCCGCGAACAGTCCGGGCAGCGGTTGGCCAGGATCTTCTTCTCCGTCAGTCCCGCCATGAAGCGGCCCCAGGTCGCGCCCAGGTGGATATCGTAGTTCAAGTCCCAATGGACCCGCTGCGTCGTGATGCTCACGAGCGCTCCTGTCTCTCGAGGATGGCAAGGTTCTCGAATTGGAAGAAGGTGCCCCCCGTGCCGTGCGCGAGACCGCGTCGCGCTCCGGGCACCTGCATTTCCTCCGGCGCGTCGCCCATGAGTTGTAGGGCGATGTAGACGTAGGGCGCCAGCTCGCCGGCCACTCCGGCATTGGTGCACAGCGGTCCGCCCGAAAGGTTGACCGGGAGGTCTCCATCAACGCCCGTCGCACCGGACCGGAGCAGGTCGACGCCGCTCCCCGGTTGGGCGAATCCGAGCGCTTCCAACTGCATGGGCTGCATCGGCGCATAGGGTGAGAAGAGTTCGATGACGTCGATCTCGTCGCGGGGATTTCGAATGTTGGCGGTCTGATAGACCTTGTGCGCCAGGATCGCGAGGTTCTCCATGGCGGCGAAGTCGTTCTTGCCGCCCCCCAGGTAGGGGTCACTGGATGTCGCCATTGCGCGGATGAGCACCGGGGTAGGCCGCAGCTCGTTGGTGCTCTCCTCGTTGGTCACGAGCAGTGCGTTGGCCGATGTGGAGACCGGGCAGACCATCGCCATCGTCATCGGATACGACAACGGTTTCGCGTCAACCACCTCCTCGGCGGTGAGCGTATTCCGCAGATGCGCGTACGGATTGCGTGAGGCGTGTTCGTGGGCCTGGACGACGCTCACCGCGAAATCCTCGACGGTTGTCCCGTATCGCTGCTGGTAGGCGCTCGGGTAGAACGCGCCCATATGGTAGGCGCCCATGCCCAGTGGCTGTTCGACGATCATGGGCGAGTTGGTGTTGATCGCCGACTGCAGGTCCTCGGCACCGAAGAACGTCGGGCCACCGACGCACAGCACCCTCCGCCGGTCGCCGGACCGGACCTGGCGTGCGGCGACCTGCATGAGGTTGCCGCCGGTGGTGCCGCCGGTGTTGAGGATCGACACGGGCAGGTCGGTTCCCAGGCCGAGCCTGCGGACTACGTGCTTGGCGCCGAGGACGGTGCCCTCGAAGCCGTCGATATTGCCGATCACGATGCCGTCCAGCGAGGATGGCGAGGCGCCGGAATGCTCGAGCGCCGACCATACGGCCTCCTGCACGAGCTCGAGTGAGGACTTCTCCTGCTTGCGCGGCGATGTGGCGCGGGTAAGACCTACGCCCGCGATGAATGCCTGTGTGGCCATCACACCTCCTCGACGACGAGGACGGTCGCGGTTTCTGCGACGGGTCCGGTGAGCAGATCGGTGGAGTGCGAGACGGCTCGTCCGCCGTGCTCTTCCAGCCATGACACCGCTTCGAGGAACCGAAGTGCGCCATTGGCGACACCCGGGTAAGCGCTACTTGCGCCACCCGACGGTGATATCTCGGCATTGCTCTTGGCCAGGCCGAGCGCGTCGAGTGTCGGAGCGAGCAGAGCCGGGGTCGCGGCGGTGAGCTCGACCGCCTGCACCTGATCGACTGGCTGGTCCAATCCGGCGCGTTCGTAGGCCTCCTGCGCGGCCCGTCGAGCGGGGGCCGCGGGATCGTCGAGCCAGTGGCCGCCGGCGGTGGTGTCACCGGTCGCCTGGCCCCATCCGGTGAGCACGGCACGCGGATGCCGCGCCCGGCGCGCACGCGCCAGCGATCCCAGCACGACTGCGATGGCGCCCGTGCACTCGGCTGGCAGCATGAGTTCACGCAGCACACCGTTCACCGGTGCGGACGACTGCACGTCGGCAGCGCTGACCGGTGTCGTCCGGGCCGCTCGGGCGCGGCGGGCCCCCCGAGTGATCGCCGCGGAAGTGATCGCCGCGAGCTGCTCCTCGGTCAGCTCGCCGGAGTCGACGACATATCCGGCGTGCAGCCCGAACATCGTCTCCGCGGTGAGCCCGACCGGTCGATCGAAGTGGGGTTCGAAGCCGAGGTTTGAGATTTGCTGCAGGAACTGCCGCCGATCCGGCGCCGACACCTCAGGGTTGTACACGCCCACGGCGAGCGCCAGATCCGCGTCGCCCGCCGCGATCGTCTGCGCGGCGGCGATGATAGCCTGCCCGGCGTCGCCCTCCAGGCGATACGACTGGGACAAGTAGCCACCGGCGGCGGCATTGGTGAGGCCGCTCGAGATGCTGCGCCCGTCGTAGACATCCAGCGAGGCGGTCACCGAGAGCCCGAGTTCGTGCTTTCGGATCCCTGCCTCCTGCAGGGCATTGGACACGGCGTCGAATACCAATTCGTCGAGAACCGCATCGCTTTCGGAGACCAGCGGAGTCGCGGCGATGCCGAGGACCGGGATCGGGTCGCGTACGGCTGGGGACGGGTTGAGTCCAGTCATATCGCCTCCTGAGGACAATAGGTCTTGATTATCTTGGGCATCAGAGTCTTTCGATGATCGTCGCGTTGGCCAGGCCGCCGCCCTCGCACATGGTCTGCAGGCCGTACCGCGCACCGGTGGCCTCGAGGTGGTTCACCAGGGTGGCCAGCAGGCGCACGCCGGACGCACCGAGTGCGTGTCCGAGGGCGATGGCGCCGCCACGCGGGTTGAGCTTGTCCGGGTCGGCCTGGAATTCGTGCTGCCACGCCAGCGGCACGGGGGCGAACGCCTCGTTGACTTCGTATGCGTCGATGTCGCCGATCGACAACCCGGCACGTTCCAGGACCTTGTGCGTCGCGGGGATCACGCCGGTCAGCATGATCAGGGGATCGTCTCCGGCGACAGCGAATTCGTGGAAGCGCGCCCGGGGACGCAGGCCCAGTTGCGCCGCCCGCTCCTCGCTCATGATCAGTGCGGCCGAGGCACCGTCGGTGAGCGGCGACGAATTGCCCGGTGTGATACTCCAATTGATCTCGGAGAACCGTTCGGCGAGGGTCTCGTCGGCGAACGACGGCTTCAACCCGGCCAGGCCCTCTGCGGTGGTGTTCGCCCGCAGCGTCTGGTCGGTAGCGTGCATCTGCCCGCCTACCGTGATCGGGACAATCTCGTTCGCGAACCCGCCCGCCGCGGCGATCGCCGCCGCACGCTGGTGCGAGCGTGCCGAGTAGACGTCGAGGCTTTCCCGGTCGAGCTTCCACCGACCGGCGATCAGCTCGGCCGCCACACCCTGATTGACCAGCCCGTCGGGATACCGATCCGTCAACGGTTCAACCGGGTCTTGCCCGATCGAGCTGGTACCCATCGGCAGTCGACTCATCGACTCGACGCCGCAGGCCACCACGATGTCATAAGCACCTGCCATGACGCCCTGCGCCGCGAAGTGCACCGCCTGCTGACTGGAACCGCACTGCCGGTCGACCGTGGTCCCCGGAACCGACTCCGGCCATCCCGCGGCGAGCACGGCACTGCGCGCGATGTTGTTCGTCTGTTCGCCGACCTGCTGCACGCAACCCGCGATCACATCGTCGATCTGTGCCGGGTCGATATCCGTGCGGGCCAATAGCGCCTGTAGCGTGTCGGCGAGGAGCCGGACCGGGTGCACACCCGAGAGTGCTCCCCCCGGCTTACCCCGACCTGACGCTGTACGGACAACGTCGACGATGACTGCCGACCTCATGTGGCCACCTCTCCCAGATATCGGATTCGACGGACCCGGGCCGATCGTGGAATCCGACAGCCCGACATCCGGTCCTTCGAATCTAGGACGAATCGACCGCCGCGACATGTCGCAAGGTGCTACAGGAGAAACCGGCACACTGCCTGCGGTCCGGCCGCCGGATGTGGGGATGCTGCACGCTCGACCACCCGTTCGGAAGACGCCCTGAACTCTCGGTGAGCAAGGTTTTCGGGTGGGCTCGCGCCTTCGTGCCTCGGCCGGCAACTGGACTTACGGGCCGCGCTGGACTGCGGGCGGACATGCCGACTCCGCATTGCGGAGAAGGAATGGCAGCTCGACTGCGAGCTTCTGCGGGGAGGCCGGTTCCGGCCGTCGCTCGACCACGTCGGCATCGGCGACTTCACCAAGGAGGTGAACTGACGACCCGCGGCCGGGATTTTCATCTCCGTCCATCGCGCCGAGTTCGGTGTTCGGCGCTGTGCCGCGTACTGGTACCTCCCGTATCGTTATCAGCGGCACCCCGGCCACGTCGGTCGTGCGAGCCGACCGCTACGTCGAGCCGGCGCAGGCGCTGGCTGAGATCCGGCCGATTCCTACCGAGCACCGCGGACCCCGTGCGGCGCGTGTGTGCCGCACTGCGCGTCCGGGGCGATCAACTGACGGCGGGTGACTCGGCTGATGCAGGTCCATGGGGGTCGTGGGCCGGCATCCGCGGCGCATTACACGCACTACCGCTGATCAAACGGCGCCGGCAATACCGAGCCTGGTGTGCCGCGACTTCACCGCCGAAGCCGTAGAGATTCCATGGTGTGGGGCATCAGGTCAGGCCGGTGGGTTTCGTCGTGGTACCGGGCGACGGCGGTCGAGGGCCCGGGACGGCCCACCGAGTTCCGGCCAGGTTCCTCCCGAACGTACATGCCGAACTCGGTTTCACCATGCTCGATCGCCGATGCCGATGGCGGCGGACCTACTCCATACTGCGCCCGCCAGCGGGAACACCGCACCGCCGTGCCGAATGGCCGGACGATTGCCGGAACGGGTGATCCCAGCTGCTGGTCCGCCTCACCGGTTCAGCGGTGGGGGTCAAAGTGCCTTGAGTTCCTCGGTCACTGTTCCGACCGACTTCTTGGCGTCGCCGAACAGCATCGATGTGTGGTCGGCGTAGAACAGCGGATTGTCGATGCCCGCGAAGCCACTGTTCATCGAGCGTTTGAGCACGATCACCGATTTGGCTTGGTCGACGTTGAGCACGGGCATGCCGTAGATGGGGCTGGAGGCGTCTTCGCGGGCGGACGGGTTGGTGACATCGTTGGCGCCGATCACCAGGGCGACGTCGGTGCGGTTGAATTCGCCGTTGACGTCGTCCATTTCCTTGAGTGCGTCGTAGGAGACCTCGGCCTCTGCCAGCAGCACGTTCATGTGGCCGGGCATACGGCCGGCGACCGGGTGGATGGCGTATTTGACTTCCACCCCCTTGGCCTCCAGCAAAGCGGCCATCTCCTTGACCGCGTGCTGCGCTTGCGCGACCGCCATGCCGTAGCCGGGGACGACGATTACCTGGTTGGCATACGCCATCTGGATTGCGGCGTCCGCGGCGGAGGTCGCCTTGGCCTGCTTCTGGTCGCTGCCGGCGCCGCCGACGGCCGCACCGCCGCCGCCGAAGCCACCGGCGACGATGGCCGGGATGGATCGGTTCATCGCCTTGGCCATCAGGTTGGTCAGGATCGTGCCGGATGCCCCGACGATCATGCCCGCGACGATCATCGCAGTGTTATTCAGCGCCAGACCGGCAGCTGCGGCGGACAGCCCGGTCAGCGCGTTGAGCAGCGAGATGACCACCGGCATGTCCGCGCCGCCGATCGGCAGCACGACCATCAGGCCGAGGACACCGGCGGCGATCAGCAGCAGCACCATCCACCACCAGGGCGCACCACCGTCGGCGGCGCCGACACCGATCACCACCGCGGCCGCGGCCGCGACGATCAGCAGCAGCATGTTCAGCGGCTGCTGCATCTTTCCGACCCCGATCGGTTTGCCGGGAAGGATCTCCTGCAGCTTGCCGAACGCGATCAGCGAGCCCCAGAACGAGACCGAACCGACGATCGCGGCGAACAAGGATCCGGCGATGATGTGCACGGTTGGCTCCTCACCGTGCTCGAACGCGGAAAATCCTGTGGTGTCGAGGAATTCCGCCCACGCGATCAATGCGACTGTGCCGCCGCCGACGCCGTTGAACGCGGCCACCAGTTGCGGCATCGCGGTCATTTTCGTGTAGCGCGCGGGTGGCACGCCCAGCACGACACCCAGCGCCAGCCCGCCGATGATCAGGACCCAGTTACTGGTCTCGCGGACCGCAATGAAGGTCGCGATCACGGCGATGCCCATACCGATCGCGGCGATCCAGTTTCCGCGCACCGCGGTCCTCGGCCCGGTCAAACCCATCAGGCCGTGTATGAACAGGGAAAAGGCGATGATATAGAGGATGTTGACGAAATAGTCCATGGCCTACTCCCTTACCTTCCCCGACGCGTCAGCCGCGACCGGCTTCTTGTCTTTGAACATCCCGAGCATGCGGTCAGTGACCACGAAACCACCGACCACGTTCAGGGTTCCGAAAACCAACGCGACGAACAGAATGACCTGGACGCCGATCGAGGGGGTTTCCATCTTGCCCAGCGTGACCAGAGCGCCGAGCACGACGATGCCGTGAATGGCGTTGGTGCCGGACATCAGCGGGGTGTGCAACGTGTTGGGGACTTTGGAGATCACGGCGAAACCAACGAACCCGGACAGCACCAGAATCGCGATGTTCGCAAGCAGTTCGGTGTACATCAGGCTTTCCTCTCACGGGTGACGCAGGAGTCGGCGAGCACCGGGTCGCCGAAGTCGGGTGCAAGCTTGCCGTCGACCAACATCAACTCCAGCAGGGCCGCGATGTTCTTGGAGTACAGCTCCGAGGCGTGCTCGGGCATGGTCGCGGGCAGGTTCAACGGCGAGGTGATGGTCACGTCGTGCTTGACAACGGTCTGGCCGGGCTCGGTCAATTCGCAGTTGCCGCCGGTCTCCCCGGCCAGGTCCACGATCACGCTGCCGGGTTTCATGCCCTCCACCGCCGCGGCCGTCACCAACCGCGGCGCAGGGCGTCCCGGCACCAGCGCGGTAGTGATCACCACGTCGAAGCCCGTGATTGCATCCTCGAGCGCCTGCTGCTGGGTGGCCTTCTCCTCGTCGGTGAGCTCGCGCGCGTAGCCACCCTCACCGACCGCGTCGATGCCGAGGTCGAGCCATTGCGCACCCACCGATCGCACCTGGTCGGCTACCTCCGGGCGCACGTCGTATCCGGTGGCCCGACCGCCCAGACGCTTTGCCGTCGCCAGGGCTTGCAATCCGGCCACACCCACACCCAGCACCAGCACCGTCGCGGGCTTTACCGTGCCCGCCGCCGTCGTCAGCATGGGGAAGAATCGGGTCGATTCCGACGCGGCGAGTAGGACGGCCTTGTAACCGGCGACATTGGCCTGCGAGGACAGTGCGTCCATGACCTGCGCGCGGGAGATCCGTGGAATCGACTCCACCGCAAAGGCTTGCACGCCCGCCGAGCGCAATGCATCGACCTTGTTGTCGTCGCTCCGGGGAGCCAGGAAACCGATGAGAGTCTGCCCCGACAGCATTCTGCTGATCTCGGCGTCGCTTGGAGGCGCAACCTTGAGCACTACGTCGGCCGTCCACGGATCCCCGATCACGGCGCCGGCTTTCGTATATGTCGAATCCGGAAGCGAAGCTCCGAGGCCGGCTCCGGACTCCACGATCACGTGCACTCCCCGCTCGACCAAGCTCGGGATCAGTTTGGGCACCAGGGCCACCCGACGCTCCCCGCGACCTGTCTCACGGACGACACCGATTCGCGTCCGGCTGTCGCCGGGGTCGACATTCTGCGCTGTCTCCACTCCTGGGTCCTTACTCGTAATCACGGCCCGATGCGTCATCGCGGGCCGTTCAGCTCGTGCGTTGGCAGTTGGGCCCGATACTTCAGGACCGCGGCTGCGGTGGTTGTAGCGAAATGAAGCGGTCTCGACGGCACCTGCCTGGTCGAGGTGCAACCACCACGCCCGCGCGATCGGTTGACGGCCACGATCGCTGGTTGTCAGCTCGTATGTCGCTGTCCGCAGCGCCGCGAGTAGCCGGCCGCGGGGTTCGCGAAAGAATTCGGACGGCTGCGGCGGAAGAGATCTCGGCCATAAGCTCATCGGTGGTGCCGGCGACCGTGTCGAGGTTGTGGCCGGAGTTGATCGGCAGTTCCCGGTCGATACGCGGCAGGACGACTGTCTCGCTGATTGACCGGGGCTCCCGGTTCACGCAGTGTGGCGCTGGAGCGGACTGCGTGGCGGGGTTCGTAAGGATTGAACGCTCTCGGCTACTCGAGGCCCTCGGATCGTCCCGGCCGCGGAGGTGATCTGGGCATTGGTTGAAGCCGAGCGTTCGAGCCCGAGAACAGGGTTCGTGCCAACCAAGGAGGGCACTCCGCGGGGCGCGTCATCAGCCCCAATTTCGTGGGGTAGCGGATGCCGTCGCAACTTAGGACAGGTGGTGGGTCGGAGAATCCGTAGATTTGCGTTCGAGAGAAACGGTTCATCGGCCTGTTGGCCGATCGACCATCATCAAGATTCTTCGAAGAGTGAGGACTGAAATCGAAATGAGTTCACATCAATTTGACGGCAAGGTTGCCATCGTCACCGGGGCCGGCGCAGGAATGGGACGCGCACATGCCCGACTTCTGGCCTCGCTCGGGGCGTCCGTGGTCGTCAACGACGTCGGCGACGC
>NZ_WXYH01000389.1:142281-173185 GCF_009872365.1 Rhodococcus sp. T7 | reverse complement strand
CAATGGTGGAACCGCGCACAGCCCGGCGAGATCGCCGACCAGTGGCAGCACGCCCAAGCGTGGCAGGAACACTCCCACGTCGCAGCGGAAGCCGCCGAGCGGATCCGCACCGAAACCGCCAAGCGGTATGGCATCGACGTGAACGCTCCGGGCGCGGACGAGAAGATCGTCGACTCCCTGCTCCGCGATGCGGAGAACCGGCAAGCCCGCGCCGCCGACGAACGCGGCCGCGCCCGCTCCGACACCATGACGGCCAGTGAGATTCTCGACGAAGCCGAGCGGGTAGATGCCGAACGATCCGACGAGACTGAACGCAACGAGACGAACGGCGAAGACGTCGAACCGCAGGCACCTGGCGGTGATTCGCTGTGCTCGGTGGCCGAACACGACTACGACTCCGCCGAACGACGCGGCGACGACGCCGACCAGATGAGAGCCGCCGGCCTCGCAGAAGAAGAAGTCGCCACCCGCATGCGCGCCGACCTCGACCAAGCCCGGCACCCGGTCGAGGCGGTCACCGGGGACGGCAGCCACCCCAAGGCCCGCAAGGGCCGGGCCAGACGTGGTAAGTCCGCCGAGCGGACGATGACCGGCCGGTGAGCATGAACCGGCTGATCTGACCCCAGCTGTCGTACCGACACGAAGCGAGGATGGACTCCATAGGGTCCACCCTCGCTTCATTCGACGTGTCCCGATTGACACCCCGAAAGCAAAATCATCACCGGACGGGGCTACCGGAACGGCGCTGGTCAGCGAGTCTCGGTCAACGGGCAGCTTTCGGGACGTGCCGGGGCGGGTTCGCCTTACGGGAGCGCGCCCCTGGGGCTTCAGGTGTATTCGACCACCACCTTGTCGATGGTGCCGGTGAACGGGAACGGGGCACGGTCGTAGTAGTCGAGGGAAACCGGGGAGCCGAGGCAGGTGCCGATGTCGAGGCAGTCGTTCGCGGTGAACAGCAGGGGTGCGCTGACGGGCACGGTGCTCTGGCCCACTTCCTGCCCATCAATGCACATCCGCACCTTGAGCGGGCCCCCGGGCCGGGGTTCGGCGTACTCGGTGATCACCTCGATGGTGCGTCTACCCGGCGGAATCGGGGTTGCCGAGCGGATCTTGGTGCGTTGAATGATGAACAGGTTGTATTCGTAGCAGAGGTGGCCGTCGTCGACGAAACAGGTCAGCCCGCCGCCGGCACCACCGAGCGCGTACAGCACTCCGGTGGCGTTGTCGGGGACGGTCAAATCGATCGTCACGCGGTTGTTCTTGTTGCCCAGTCCGGGAGCGCAGAATTCGGGCATCCGGGTGATGTCGCCGGAGAACTCCCAGCTCGTGTAGGGGGTGGTGATCCGCTGCTCGGGGTGCAGTGCGATCACCCAGAGGCCACCACCGATCGGGAGCGCATTGTTCTTCGCGGCCTCGATCGCGAACAGCTCCCGTAGCTGCGCGAGTTTGTCCGGATGTTGCTGTGCGAGGTCGCGGTTCTGGGTCCAGTCCTCGTCGAGGTGGTAGAGCTCCCAGGTGTCGTCGTCGGGGCTCCAGTCGCGGATGCCGCCGGGCGTGCCCGGCAACCACGGTGCCCGCGGCCCGAACGCCGAGGCCATCCACCCGTCGTGGTAGATCGCCCGGCTGCCCATGATCTCGAAGTACTGGGTGAGCTTGCCCGCGGCCGCGTTGCGGTCGAGGAAGGTCGGCGCGAAGCTGGCGCCGTCGATCGGGTCCTGCGGTATCCCGTTCACCGTCCGCGGCGGGGTGATCCCGATCAGGTCGTAGAAGGTGGGGATCAGGTCGTTGCAGTGCAGGAACTGGGTGCGTGGTGTGGGGTCGGGGGTGATCTTGGCCGGCCACCGGATCAGCATCGGGTTGCGGGTGCCGCCGAGGTGCGAGGCCAGCAGCTTCATCCCCTTGTACGGTGTGCTGCCCGCCCACGCCCAGCCGGCGTGGTACATGTTGTCGGTCTTCGGGGACCCTAGGACATCGAGTCCGCCGAGCTCGTCGAGCGCCGCGATGTGCTGCGCTGGGGTGGACGGGATTCCGTTCTGGGCGAGTAGTTCGCTGATGGTGCCGTTCTGGCCCTCCCCTGAGGAACCGTTGTCGCCCCAGATGTACAGGATCAGGGTGTTGTCCCGGTACCCGAGCCGGTCCAGTTCGTCGAACAGCCGACCGACCTGGACGTCGCAGTGCTCGGCATATCCGGCGGCGACCTCCATCAGCCGGCGCTGGAACGGTTTCTCGTCCTCGGGAATGTCGTCCCAGGCGGCCATGGTGGGGTCGCGGTCGGTCAGCTCCGCCTCGGGTGGGATCCAGCCCGTCTCCTTGGCGCGGGTGAATACCCGCTCCCGGTAGGCGTCCCAGCCGTCGTCGAACTTCCCGGCGTACTTGTCAGCCCACGGCTTCATGATGTGGTGTGGTCCGTGCAAGCAGCCGCTGGCCCAGTACATGAAGAACGGCTTGTCGGCGTCGAACGCCTTGTGCGTGCGAAGCCAGCCGATGGCGTCGTCGGCGAGGTCTTCACTGAGGTGATAACCCTGCTCAGGGGTTTTCGATGGCAGCACCACGGTGGTGTTGCGGACCAGGTTCGGCTCGTACTGGGATGCCTCGCCGGCGAGGAAGCCGTAGAAGTAGTCGAAGCCGAGACCAGTGGGCCAGTTGTCGAACGGACCGGCCGCAGTGGTCTCCTCGGCGGGGGTGTTGTGCCATTTACCGAAGGCGGCGGTGCTGTAGCCGTAGTGGCGCAGCACCTCAGCTCCCGTCGCGCTCGACTCCGGAATGTGGCCGGAGTAGCCATCCCAGTCGTTGGCCAGCTCGGCGATCTGCCCGTTCCCGACACGGTGGTGGTTGCGGCCGGTCAGCAGCGATGCGCGGGTCGGCGAACACATTGCGGTGGTATGGAATCGGTTGTATCCGATGCCCTCCTGCACCATCGCGTCGAGCGTCGGAGTGTTCACCTCACCGCCGAGACCACTCGGCAGCCCGGGTCCGGCGTCGTCGATGAGAACGACGAGGATGTTCGGTGCATCGGACGGCAGGCGCCGCTCCTTCGGGCGGGGGTTGTACACCGACTCCGCCATGGTGCGGCCGGCGATACTTCCCGACGGAGTCGGTGGGAACGGCAGGGTATCGCCCCCCGGAATCGGATCCGCGATAATGCCCATCAGCTCTTCCTTCCTGCGGTCGAGGACCGGACGTGCGGCGCCGCTCCGAACTGGTGGTGATCGGGCCCGCTCCCCTGAATTCAGCGAATCACGCACAACACCGAGTCGGGATCACCCATACAGGAGGAAATCGAGCGCAACCATCCCGTCAGCGGAGGTGGAGTTCGGCACCCACTCGCCGCGTAACGGTCTCGATGGGGCGCTGACCACCCCCTCGCACCCACAGCCGACCGACCCTCGCCTGCTCATGCACCAACTTTGCGTGTCGGCCCGGAGCGCTCTGCTTGCGCCTCCGCACCACTGTCCCTTCCACAGACTGCTCCGACGGTCGCCGCCCGCGCCTCACCCGCCGCGGGTGAGGCCGTCACCCCACAATCAGGACCAGGCTGGACGGGGGGCGCACACGCCACCGCCACCGCCACCGCCACCGCCACCGCCACCGCCACTGCGGGACACCGAGGACTAGGGAACGTTGCGATGACCACCGATTTCCAGGAAAGGGCCCGCCGGCTCCGCAACGCGGTGGAGCCGATCGCCGCCGGGGTGTATTTCGCCCCGGAAGCACACCAGGCGTACGCCGCTCTCGGGTTCGGTGGCAGCCCCACCGCCCAGGACGGCGTCGCCCGTCCGGACCTGAATGCGTACTTCGCCAGCCGCGGCGCCTGCCTGGGCCAGGTCCCCGGCGAGGTCGTCGCCGCCGCCTTCGGTTGCTTCAACCCCAAGGTCCTCGTGCCCGCCGTCGCGGCTGGCTGGCCGATCACCAGCCGAGAGAAAATCCTCACCGCCCGGGAACAGGCCGCGACCGCGATGCTGACCCGGGTCCTCGGCGAGCAGCCCGACGGCCTCGACCGGGTCACCGCCCTGCTCCGCCGCGCCGCCGACGCCGCACCCTGGGCGGGCCGGCCGATCTACAGCGGACTCTGTTCGCTCGGGTTCCCCGACCACCCGATGGGCGCGCTGTGGCGCGCCGCCGACCTCGTCCGCGAGCACCGCGGCGACAGCCACGTCATCTCCTGGGCGGTCGGCGGCGCTGACCCGGTGGAGATCCTGCTGCTCACCGAACAGTGGTGGGGGCAACCTGCCCGCTCCTACACCCCCTCCCGCGGCTGGGCCGCCGCCGACATGGACGCCGGCGTCGACCGACTCACCACGCGGGGCCTGATGACCGGCGACGAACAGCTCACCGAGGCCGGCCGGGCATTCCGGGAGGAGATCGAGGTCCGCACGGACGAACTCGAACGGCCGCTCCTGGACGCGCTCGACGACGACCTGGACGAACTCCTCGACCACCTCGACGCCTGGTCCGAGGCGATCATCGCCGCCGGCTCCTACCCGAAGCGCGTCGCCGGGATCTACAACGTCGGCGGCGGACCACACTTCGGCTCCGGCCTGACCATCGACACCGCAGCCGAACTGTACGAGGACAAAAACTAAACGCACCGCCCAACCGTTTCGCTACGCATCCATGGTGTCCCAGTGATCGATCCCTCACGGACGGCTGAGCAAGCGTTGGTTTGACGCCCGCTCTTTTCGGGCTGGCTCTCAGTTCGGTTCCAGCCATTAAACCCAGATCCACCCGAAGGGGCCCGGTTCCTTCTCCCGGAGACGGCGTACACCTCCGGACTCCAGGATGTCGAGGTGTATCGATTCCATCAGGGTGGGGGCGCCTTGCCACAGGCGTGGCCGTCCGTCGCGATCGAACACCGACATACGCTCCGTCGTAACCGGCTGCAAAGGCGGGGTCTTGCAGCTGGTGTGCCAATGCCCTCGATCGCATCACCAGCCAGGTCCCCGAGTCGGTCGTCCACGGCGGGAATGCCGAGGTGAATGGTACCGAGGCGATGGGGCGCAGTTCCTCGTCGAGTAGCTGCCCGCGCGTTTCCGACCGGCCGACGGCCAGTGGCGACCCCACATCCACCAGCGTGGTGTCACCGGAGTTCCAGAACGGGCGTGGCCAGGCCGTTCCGAGTTCGAGTGCACCGTCGAGGCGAACTCGCGCGCACCACGGCCCACGCTGATTCTGCGCGACTATCGTGCCCTGGGCTCCGGTGCGCATGAACAGGAGGAAGCCGCCCGCACCCGGGCTGACCGCCTCGATGTCCGCCGGCACATCAACGGTGGCATACACGCCCCCGCTCAACGTCCGCAGCACCACGGAACTGCTTGTGGCCCGATATGTCGGTGCCGCGGTGGCCAGCACGCCGTCCGTCAGTGCCGAGGCCGACGCCGAGACGGGGGCGGAGTCGACGATCGTGACGGTACCGGCGTGGTCGCAGTGTGCGATCCCGTCGGCCCCCACGACCCAGCAACCGGAGCCGTCGGCGTGAAGCCGGCGTGGTGTGTAACCCACGATCCCCGAGCGGCGAATCGCCCCCGGCACGGTGTGCGTGCTGGTCGAGCCGTCTCCTGCTCGGCGCACGAGAACAGGGCGCCCGACATCGAGTAGCCACAACACCGAACCATGGCCGGCCAATGGGCCCGCCCGAAACGCTCTCGTCGACCCCGTGTGTCGGGTCGAGGCCTCGTTGCTGCCGCTCATGCGCCTTTCGGCGAGTCGCTGAGGATCATTCTCAATACTTACCAGACTGTCAGACCTCGCGGTCAATGAAGCTGACAGTGATGCCATGAGGCTCCGAGCGGGGTTTCCGGAAGCGGACTCGGCGAACGGTCTCAACCCGGCACCTGTGTGCCGCGCGGGAGAGTCTTAGTCGCCGAGGTAGCCAGTCTCAGGATTGATCTGACCGAGGAAGTCGCGGATCGACTCGCGATGCTCGTCAATTGTGTTCGGCTGGAACGTGGATGGAGCGTTCGCTCGGTCCTGAATGCTGGAATAGGCTACGCGTTGAAAGCTGGAGAACCCGTACCCCTTGTTCGGTCCGGATTCCCAGTCATAATCGCAGGCGCCTGGTTCCTCTGGACGTAGCCTCACCGTGAAAACCTCGCCATCGACAGTCAACGTGAACGGCCCACCCTCAGCCGTCGGTCGACTGTCGCCTGCGGGCTCGTCGTGATCCCCAGTACTCATGAACGCATCTTCACATGCGCCCGCTAATCGGATCTGACGTTTCCGGTGCCCGACAGTTCGCGGTGACTCGTGCCGACACTGAGCTCTCGACGGGGAACCGCAACCGGATCCGTCATGGGACGGGTCGCCTTGTCGAGGAACACTGGTCTGCCTTGTTTCACGGCGGTGATGGCGTCGATGAGGCTAACGTCCTGACCATGCCTATCCGGGTCGGTGTCGCGTCTTTGAGCTGGTTTTCGGGTATGTACCGCCGTGGAGCTACGTCCACATCGGGAGAGCCATGTCGTGGCACATAGGCATGCTTCCACCGGAAACATCCGACCTCGGCGCCATCGCGCACGGACCCGCCGTCCTGGCGCGTAGCCCTGGCCTGCAGGTCGGGCTACGCACGATCATCGCGTACAAGGGTGGGCTGGAAATCGCCGTGGTGGTCGTCGCCACGGGCGCGCATGCCGACGTCCCGAACGCCAGTACAGGGCGCCGGCCGAGATCGACCCGGTCACCGGACGCCCGAACCCCCAACCGGTCTTCGGGGTGGCCTTCCGGTTCAGTGCCGCCGATGACTCGACCGAGCAACCCTTTCCCCGCCGCAGCACCGCTGCAAGGTCGAAGCCCGGCGTGTTCCGGCGCGAATTCTTGTACACCACGACTGAACTTCCGCGCTCCACCCTTCTGCGATATCTCGTCGCCTGGCCACAGGTCGGGCTTTCCCCCACCACAGTCGAACTCACACTCCCTGACCCGGATGATCTGCGTCGCCACATCATCCCCATGCCGAACTAAGCCGGTCATCAGGGGATGTCGGGTTCCGTCAGGACGAGGATGCCCGGAGGTGACTGCAACTGAAGGTCGAGCAGTTCGGCTACGACCCGGTAGCGTCCAGCCGCAAAATCCTCGATGTCCGATGCGAGGTTCACCTGGAGGGACATGCGGCCGCCCGGCGCGAGGTCGGGCAGCGGAGGTGCGTGGGTGAAGAACAGCACGCCGGTTCCCAGCCGTTCGTCGTCCGGTCCGAGCACCCACCCGTGGACAGTCATGTGATCGCCGACGTCGTTCATCCAAAGGTGGTCGGCGGTATTGAGCAGATCGATCGACAAGTTCGGCTGTGTGCCAACCGTGGCGGTCTGCTCGGCTGGCCACCGCAGTTCCAGCCCCGCCCGCCGGGCTGCGCAGGGCCGCCGCATCGGGACCGGGCCGGGATCGGTGCTGACGGTCCAGGCTTCTCCGATCCAGTGCAGGAACACCAACACCCACGCATTTCGCCGGTGGGGGTGTGGCGCGGCGAAGACGTCTCGCGGGTTGTCGATGAACTCCCAGCTGGGGAAGATCGGTCGCCATCCCTGACGGGGGAGATCGAGCAGGTCGTCGGGAGAGCGCAGGGTGAGCTTGCGGCCACTGATCAGGTCCCACAGCGACGAACCGGGTCCTTCGAGCGTCGCCGGATCGACTTCGAGGGAGCCGAGTTGAACCAGACCTGGGTCTGACTGGTTCTCTTCGGAATCCGACCTCCTCATTATCGAATTATCGCGCGCTGTCGAACCTTTTGGTCACATGATGCCCACCGACGAAGCATGTCACCGGTCACCGGTCACCGGTCAGCGATCGTCATCCGGGCTCCGATGGGCGGTCCGCTGACAGCGAGCGCTGCGACACTATGGCCATGACGTCTGATCTTGCGGTCAACCTCCTGGACACGTTCCCCGGCCGCATGTTGATCGATTGGTGGGGAGAGTGGCGCGCACTGCACCCGGAGTTCTCCTCCGCTGGGCAGTACGCCGACTCGATCGACACCGAGGACTACTCGGGCCGCGTGGCGATGGTCCTTCACATGTATCTGTACGGCGGCGACTTCAAGGACGTCATCGACCTCGACGCCTCCGACCCCGACATCGTGGAGATGAGCGAGGCCGTCGCGGCCGCACTGTGCTCACCCAGCCGCGAAACTCTGCTCTCCCCACAAAGTCATCACGGCAACCTCACCGAGTTCCGCACGCTAAGCGTCGCTAACCGCCACCGACCCAGCGCTTTACCGGACGGCGCCTTCTGGACGGCGACGAAGTTTGCTTGCGGAAACGATGCCTGGCTGCTCCATGGCGAACACGACGCAGAGCGCAGTCCGCTGCGCTACGACGTTCATTTCGACCCGGCGAAGGCGCGGATCGCGCGGGTCGATTCGGCGCTTGCATGGGAGGCGCTGCTGAAGGCACATCCCCGCGAGCACGAAGGGACCGTGTTTCCCGATTGGCCGTCGATCGCCCAGGAGTGGGACGCGGTCCACGTATCGCTTAGTGGACTGCTCTGCGCCGAGCCGCTGATATCGCAAGTGCCCTACACCGGAGAAGATCCCAGCGGCTATACCCACTGTCAGTCCGGCCCCTACGTCGGAGTCGCCGAATGGGCCGTTCCGAGCACAGCTTGGCTTCGTCCGTCAGCCCATATGAGGGTCGAGCCAACTGCCCTTGCAGGAGGCAGCGATCGATGACCGGTGAGCGATCGTTGATCGGTTCTCCTGGTTCCCCGAGTGCATATGGCACTGTGAGCGGATGGTTGAGGCCGATTGCAGGAGTGATCCGTACGGGTTGCAGGCATCGTCGAGAGGTGGTGGTGTGGCCCGCATTATGGCGTTGGCCGCGGTAATTATGGCTGCTGCCTCTTGCAGCACAGCACCGCAGTATCCGGGTGCGAACATCGAAACGCTGCCCGCGAATGCCGTAGGAGCCGTGTCCCTCGGCGGCCTCACCGTCGAATCATCAGGTGGTCGGACCCTGGTGTTCGTCTTCGACGAAAGCGGAAACGTCGTCGGCCGTATGGAAAACGGACGCGTCGACGGCAACCAGGTCGTGGCCTCACACCACAACGTGGTCACCGCCTCCTCCCGGGCAGTGACCACATTGACCGACACCGCCCGCATCGATACCCCGATCACCGAGCACACCGTTGCGTCGATCTCGAATAACCCGGACAGCGGCGCCACCACGATCTGGTTCAACAGCGGCCGCTCGAACAACTACGTGTCCGTCAGTGCCGAACACTGGATTCTGCAGGGTTCCGTTCCCGGCATGGTCCGCACGACGGCCTACTGCGGTGACCGTCACTTCGCGGTCGTCGACAACTGGCAGGCTGTTGATGCTCCCATCCCGAATCGGCTGTACGAACTGCCGCCCGGAGGAGAGCTGGTGGTGCGAGGCGAATGGGACAGCCCGAGCGATTACAGGCCCGCCTCACGCACATCGGTCTGCTCGCCAGACGGACAATCGATCCTCGCCCTCTACGGCACCTACCGTTACGGAATGGATGAGACCGTCGGTCCTGCTATGACCCTGGCGACGATCGATGTCGTCGACGGATCGCGAATCGAAACGCCACTGGTGATGCCCGAGGCTCGCGGTGGTGCCATTCGCGGAACCATGGCGGTGATGGGCGACCGGTTGTTCTGGCTCAACGAGGACGCAGACGTGCTGTCGGTTCCCGTTGCGGGATCGCCGACGGTAACCCATGAATGGACAATTCCCGAGGGTGCCGACGCCACCGTAAGCTCGGTGAGCGGCTCCGTTGTCACCGCCGTCAACTACAAGGGCCGCCCTGTGTTCTCCCAGTACGACCTGCTCACCGGAAACGCTCTCCGAGACCCCATCGAGTTGCCGTGGCTGGAATCGATCGTCGGATCCCCAGCCGGTGACACCACCTATGCGATCTCGAGTGTCACCGCCACCCCATGACCTGAGAGCGATCGGTTATCGCTCAGTCTCGTACGTGGCTGTCAGTACCCGGATCTTCGCGATGTGGTGCAGTAGGACCATGGCCTGGGATCCCGAAACGACTGATAGCCAGGACTGGGCCGAGCGCGGCCTCCGACTGGCAGCCGATACCACCGCCGGCACCTGGATCGTCGAACACGTGCACAACTTCGACCACACTGTCGCCGCCCTAGTGCCACCAGTGTTTCCCGCGTACGCCCGGATCTTCCACCCCGCGACCACCCTTGACGACGAGCCTGTGCGTTGGGCAGCCGTCGCCGCGGCCAACGGCACCATCGCGCACCCCGTCATGGAATGGGGATCCATCGTGGGTAGCTGGCACACCAGCGAACAGGAGGGTCTGTGGCACGACGCCCCGGTCACCGGCTCGTTACCCGCGCGAACAACACGCGCGCTGGCCGACATTCTTCGACGGTTCACGTCCACACCGGAGCTGTGCTGGTTCGCCCACTGGGAAGGATCCGGATTCCTCACCGTTCCGTCGAACTACTCGTGGCTGCCCATGCCCAACCGCAGGATGGCCCTGTTCTCGGGAGGAATTGATCTGGCTGATATCCGGTTCGGGGCCAATAAGTGGTTCCCGGACGGGATGAGCCCGCATCTGTGGTGGCCTGATGATCGGGCATGGTGTGTGGCGACGGACATCGACCTCATGACGACGTATGTGGGAGCATCGCGCGATTGCGTAAATGCCGTTGTCGCTGCCGGCGACCTCGAAGCGCTGCCCGTGACACCCGATCAGAGAGTCACCTGGGACAGCGACACAATCAACCCGCTGCCTTCCAGTCCGTCGGGCCGGTGGCCCACCCGCAAGTCCTGACCGACAATCGATGAGCACGCTCACGGGCTATTTACCACTCAGATCGACAGATTCGGAGGGCTTGAGGTCATGATCCACCAGTGACCGGTACAGATCAGAACTGTTCACCAGTGCGGAGTGCGGCCCTTGTGCTGCGATCTCGCCGTCGGCGAGAACGATGATCTCGTCTGCCGAAATCACCGTCGACAGCCGGTGCGCAATAATGACCAGGCTTTTTCGCTCACGCAATGCGGAGAGCGCGTCCACGAGCAGCTTTTCGTTTTGCGTGTCGAGGTTCGAGGTGGGCTCGTCCAGAAGCACGATCGGGCAGTCGGACAACAGTGCCCGGGCGACCGCGATTCGCTGCCTCTCGCCCCCGGAAATCGCACCGCCGCGATCACCCACCGGTGCATCCAGACCGCCCGGCAGCTGGCTCACGTGGTCCTTCAAATTCGCGGCCTCGAGCGCCGCCCAGAGCTGTTCCCCTGTAGCCTCCGGGTTCCCGATCAGCAGATTGTCTCTGACCGTGCCGTGCAGGACCGGTGCGTCTTGTTCGACAATCGCGAAGGCCGACCGAACCTCCTGCATGGTGAGGCGGCGGTAGTCCTGCCCGCCGAGCCGGATCGCCCCCGTGGTGGGCTCGTAAAACTTGCCGATCAGCGACAACAGTGTGGTCTTTCCCGCCCCCGAGGGTCCCACGATCGCTGTCGTCGTCCGATACCCGACGGTGAACGAGACGTCCTTCACGACAGTCCGGTCGCCATACGCGAAAGACACGTGGTCGAACTCGAGCGTCGGCGACGACGAATCATCCGACCCGCAGTTGGGCGGTGTCTGCGCCGGCACAACGAGGGCGGGGTCCTCTTCGGCGTCGAGGGCAAGGGTGGCCTGGACGCGTTCGAACGAGCCGAGGGCCATCCGGATGGAGATGACTCCTTGGAACAGGTTCGACAGTGGGAAGAGCGCGTACATCGTGAAGAGGAACATCGTCACCAGGGTCCCCAGCTGCAGTGAACCGTTCGCGACACGGACACTGCCGATCAGCAGGATCAGCAGGAACGAACCCGAGGTGGACAGGCGAATGATCGGGGTGGCGAGGGCGGTGAGGCCGGCGGATCTGAGGCCGGCGTCGTAGGCCTTGTGCGCGCCCGCGGTGATCGCCGCTTCTTCGCGCGCCTCCGATCGGAAGATGCGGATCGTGCGGATGGCCGAGATGGCGCGTTCGAGGTTGGACGAGAGCTCACCCACGGCCATCTGTTTGTCTTTCGCGGCTTCCTGGATACGAGACAGCGCGAGACTGGCTCCGCCGAACGCGATCGTGGTGACGATGAGGGCGACCACGAAGAGCAGCGGGTCGAGATAGCACATCACGGCGGCCGCGACGGTGACGGCAAGGATGCCGGTGCCGATTTCGACGAGGTTCTTCGGTATCTGGCTGAGCAGGGAGACGTCGTTCGAGACCTGGGAGAGAAGATCCCCGACCCGCGCCGTACTCAGGTGCTCAATGCGCAGCCCCAGGATGTGCCTGGCGAATCGTTCGCGGATCGCGAGGACCAGTTGCTCACCGACTCGCTCGAGCAGGTATCGGCCGACCGACTCCAAGGCGCTTTGGGCGAGGAAGATCGCAACGAGGACGAGTGCGGGGAGCAGCACCGGCGACGAGGACGAGATGTTGTTGACGATCCGACCCGCGACAAGTGGTTGCGCGAGCCCGAGGGCGGTGGCCACGATGGTCACGGCCGTCGCGATGAACATCCGTCCGCGCCATTCACGCAGGTACGACAAGACGTGTGAAAAGCGGTTGAGTGTCACCCGGTCTCCTCGACGGTTTCGTTGGAGTCCAATCAGTACGTGCCAGAATCGATCCGACGGGTGCACCAACGGGAGCGCAGCGAGGTCGGCGTGATCGCCGGAGTAAGCATCACGCCGGCTCCCAACGGGGAACGTCAGTTACCCCGATTGGCCCGCGCCAACTAAATCTCGGCTCCGTTGCCACGGTCACCCTTCCGGTTGGCTTCGTCCCATCCACCGGATCGACTCGATGCCTTGACCGGTGCCGACACCTCGCCGCTACGCGTCCGTGTCGGTACGGACTTTCCGCAATAAGCGCTTGAGTGCCCATGCGTCCTTCTGACCGAAAGACACCCCGTCCGTGGCGCGAGCATGCACCATTTCGACGATCGGAACTGGAACCAGGACACGATGCTTAGCCGCACCACCCACGGCCTCAATCACCGCATGATGAATCCGGCCGTCTTCGATCGCGAAACTCACATGATCGAGCGTCTCGGCAGGCAGCACCGGCCGCAAAGCGGAGATCACCTCGTGCGCAAACTCTCTGAACCCCTCCATGCCGCCATTCTGGCACTCACCGATGACACTTCGCAGTACTAACGACCTAAACCGGGCCCGCCACAACCCCTGGGCAACTACTGCCAAGGCGTGCATCCGGGACCGGCTCGGTTCCCACGGCGTCTCGCCAATCGGTGCATCAGGAATGTTCGTACTCGGCTACCGCCCTTGCGAGACACCGCAAGGGGATCCACTTACGGAACGAGGCCGGACTGCCCTCGACCTGCGCTGGGATGCCGCTTCGTCCCGGTGCGGGTTCGGCTAGTGGGGCACCCCGGACGTTGGCAGCATCTGCGGCGTTCACCGGTTAGCGCATGCAAGTATCGGTGGCATGTCCGAGAAGCGATTCAACTTTGCCTATGTCGGCGACCCGCCACCGGGGTGGACTGCCCACTTGAAGTGGAGTGCCCGGATCTTGCGATTGGCCGGCGAATCCATCCCGGACAAAGAACTCGAGCGTGAACTGGAACGCGAGGAACAGGAACAACGCGAGATGCGTGCGCAGCGGCCGCCTGGGCGCCGCGTAGTACCCGAATTTCGGAAACGACCCGACGCCTTCCTGACAACAGTGGACGACGATCCAGTCCTTCACGAACCGAAGTTGTCCATCCCATTCAGAACCAACAACGGCCTCGACCTCCGGTTCACCAGAGTGAAGGTTTACGAGAACGGGGTGGGCTTTGACCTGGTGGCCCGCGAACCGGACCCCGACCCCACCGCCGGCATCTCGTTCGACACCGAGACAATCAATCTCGGTTACAGGATCAGGCCGGACAAGGCTCACAAAACCAGGATCCGGCTGGTCCTCGCGGTATCACCAACTCTTGGCGAGCACGGCTACTTCGGCGGCGCAGTGCTATCCAACTCGTTCCGGCAGGATGACTTTCCCGATGATCGGAACGAACCCTGGCTATCTGGTGGCGGCGACTCCCGCGGCCGTGTCCGCGACCTGGGTGTGATTGAAACGCGAGCGCACTACTTTCTCAGTCCGGTACCCACAAAGAGCATCGTCCAGGTCACGGTGGCTTACCCCGAGTTTGGACTCAAAACGACCAGCATCGAGTTCTACGCCGCCAATCTCCGCCCGCCGCGCCGCTAGCCGATCCGCTTCGGGTGCTGGATTGCTGTGTAGATCGCACGAATACGTCCGATCTCATGTGTGGCATCGTCGACGTCATGGCACACGAGCCGCCGCGATTGAATCATGCTCTGCCTGCACGCATCCAATACGTCGAGTACAGCTGGTTGATCGGTGACGGGAACAGCATTGTGCCCGTCGGGGAATCCACACGAGTGGTGCTGGCGCAATCAGATGAACTGCTGCAACACCTGCAGCCCCAGCAGCCGCTGTCATACTCCGGAGCGGTTGAGCAGCCTTGGCCCAACTGGCGCTCGATCCGCGAGACAGTAGGTGCCTCCACTGCCCCGAGCGGCGGAGAAGACACCACCGCGCCGGCGGTTCTCCACAACGGACCCCTCCAGGTCTTCTTCGTCTCCGCGCTACCCGTTCCCGCATACGTAGAACTCCGCGGGCCTTTCATCGCTGCCACGCCGGGGCTGGATACACCCATCGACGCCCCTGCCACCACCGGCGTCATCACACGGCTGCAGAAGGTCACAGTGCATTCGCAAAGGACCGATGTAGGACCCGACCGGCGCACCCGCTGGAGCGTGATCCCCGGCACCGCGTTGCTCAGCGACATCGAATACCGCCAAAGGGTAGAAGAACCTCCAAGGCCGATCTCGTCCGATCCGGACGGCAACCGATGCGTCGTAGATCTCGGAGTGCTGGTCGACCTGAGACCGGACAAGCCACCAACGCAGTTCTGAAGTCGAAGACATCGTGCCGCTCGACGATCCCCGAAAGAGCGTAGAGAACAGGGTCACGGGTCCGTCGTCTCGTCCGGCAGCCGCGGACGCGGCATCGGCACCGAGATTCTCGCCATGATGTCCGCGATTGCTGGATCGGCGTACGGATCCGGCTGAATCCACTGCACCGTGCCACGAGTACGCGCATCGAGATCGACTCGCCGGCGGGTGCCGTCCGGAGACTGCGCGGTGAGTTCGCCGCCGGCAACCCATTCGGTGTCGTCCCCGCTGCGCGCCTTGTCGGCACGTCGCGTCTGAGCCGTCACCCGGGCAACGGTTGCCGGATCATCGACCGGGATCAACTGCCGCTTGTCATCGAGCACCCGCACCGGGTGAGCATCGGGATCGACGCGCACCAAACCGTATCGGCGGTCAACGCGCAGCACCGGATACATCGAGCCGACAAGGAACAGTCGCCCGTCGACGACGACACTGCTACCGCCTTCGGCACAGACACGTTCAACGGTCAACGTCCCGTCCCCGGCACGATCGCACCGGAACACCTCGTGTCGGGAGGTGATCCAGCACCCGTCGCGGTCGGCGTGGACCTTGCGGGTCCACTGGTCGGTCGGCGGCTCGATCGTCAGCGGCAACAGAAACTCGAGGATTCGCGGCGATGTCGACCCCGTATCAATATGCAGCAGGACAGGATTCGACCGATCCATCACCCACACGTCGGGTCCGTCGACGGAAACCGCGCCGGCGACGAACTCCACCTTGGTGGCCGGTGCGTCGTCGAGGTCCAGGTCGACTAGCACTCCAGTCTCCTGATAGTGGTCCTCGGTCGAGGGCGTCTCCCAGTTAGACCAGAAGCGGTGCGGGGTGGACTCGACCTCGGTCAGTCTCTCGGTTCCGTCCACGGCGCGCAATCCACTGCCGGTGTGTTCGATGCGCTGTTCGACAAGCTGGACCCGTCGAACCCTGCCGCGAACCAGTACGGGATTGTCGGACCCCGTCCAGGAGATACCGACGACGAGTCTTCCGGTGAGTTCGACTCGTCCCGCCAGGGGCCGGTCGGACAACCATTCGGCGGACCATCCGTCACCGATCGCCTCGAGCGGCCACCGCAGTCCACCCTCCGGGTCGCTGTAGGGGGTGTTCCCGTACACCGGCCGGACGGTTGCCCGCACGGTTTGCCCATATGGTGAGGGCTTGTGGCCGGTGGGGTGGAAGGTCAGCACGACTTCGACGACGTCACCGCGAGCGGGTGGTGCGAGCGAGTTGTCATCGAGAACCCATCCAGGGACGAACACAGCAAGAGTGCGATTAGCCGTTTCGGCGAGCATCGTCACACCCCACGCACTCGACGAACCGATGGACGACGCCATCGGGCGCGGGGCTACCTTGCGCTGAAGAATACCGCGACGGTCAGAGTCCGCGATAGCTCTCCCGCAGAGGATCGGGTAGCGGTTATCGATTGATAAGCAGGATCACCTCCCGCGGAGAAATCCGATCGGCTAGGCGTTCACAGGCGTGCATGTTGCTGGAAGTGGAACTCGGCCTGGGGCACGCTGTGTTGCTAATTCTCTGCCATCTCATCCCAGTGTCGGATATCTGGAGAGGAATGGTTCGCGATACTTCTGGTCCGGCGGGTACATCGTCGATTCGGTGCCACCGAAAACGATGCCGGAATGGCGCGCCCGGTCATAGATTTCCTCGCCCACGATGCTGAAATCACCGTCACCGCGAACTCCGATGGAAACCTCCCAGAGTTGCCGTTTTCCGTTGTCGGTCAGCTCGTCGCGTCGGTGTTCCGGTGGCGGTGAGATCCGTTCGGGGGCTAACTCGGGAGGCAGCATCTCCCACCGGCCCACGGCGACGAGGGTGTCGGTGATCGCGGTCCGGAGCATCTCCAGGTGGCCGGCCAGCTCAGACTCAGAGCTGAAGAACCGTACGACGAATTCGATGAGGTCCGTGTCGTGGAATGGCTGCGGTGGGTCCGGTGGGAAGTCCCAGACACTGCCGAGAAGTACTTTCGTTCCGCCGACTGGTCCGAAGTCGGTAGCGGTGGATTCGACCAGGCACAACATGGGGTGCCCGTACAGCCCGGCCAGCCGAGCCTGGCGGGCGAACACATTCAAGATGGCCCGTGCGGTGTGTCCGTCGAGGGTGACCAGGGTGTCGTACCCTGCGACTGCCAGGACAGTTCCGGTGGCGTTGGGATCGCTGCCGAAATCGAACGTGCCGACGTCGGCGAACACGTCATCGAAGGCGGCGATGCTGCCACCGTAGTTGCGCTGGTATCCCATTGCCTCTGAGAAGGCGTCGAACATGTCCTCCACCGACGTCCACGCGTGCGCATCAATCCGGTGTACCAGGTAGCCGAGGCCGGACAGGCGGTCACAGGCACTATCGAGCTGGAAGCGAGTGTCGTACCGGAACACAGTGCCGTTCTGTAGCAAACTCCAGTCGAAGCGCTGGCGTTGCTCATTGAACACATCCCGATCGGTTGGGTCGAAAACCGCTTCGCGTGCCATGTTCAGAGCCTATGGAATATCCACCCCGCAGGCTCCGATAAGCGAACCTCCACCGGACGAGATCGGCGCCGAGCGCATGCCCGGCTGCAGGCGACGCACGTCCCGGAACGGGATCCCTCACCGGCTGTAGCCAAGGGCGGGGGCGGCCTGCGGCCTGCCGGATGCCGCCGACATTGAGACTATCTATGGGTTCGTGATCGATCGAGCAGGTCGGCGACATCGAGTGACACCGGCTCGGTCATGGTTCGATCCGGGATGGCATGCAGCCCCCTGGCAGTGGCGGTGACCCATACTGTGCCGGCACTGTCGATGGTGACGTCCGGCTGAGAGCTGCGGATCGGTGTGCTCGAGATCGGCTCTCGGGTGTGAGCATCAAGAAGAGTGAACAGCCAGTATTGGTGCTCGGCTGTGTAGGTAGGACGCCCGGTGAGCGGCCACCACCCTCCACGGCCCGTGCCGTCGGGGGGATGCCCGACGATCCACATCACATCCCCGATCTGCCCACCGCCCAGCACCCGGACGGGCAGCGCAACTGCGTCGACGACAGTGAGATCGTCGAGCACACGATAGGCATTGGTGCCGTCGAAGACGGTCGGTGGTGTGCCGGCCAGAAACGGCCGGTACGAGTGCACCGCTGTGTTCAGCGGCGGCCCCAGGGTCGCGATGCCATGCACGTCGACCCGGACCAGCCGGGTCACGCCCAGGGCACCGGTGCTGGGATCACGCTGGCGGAACAGCAGCAAAAACCCATCATCGACGGTGCACATCGACTCGAGGTCGCCCCACCCGCTGGCACTGCTCGATACCGGCTCCTGATCCGGTCGGACCAGCAACAGCTCGGCGGCGTTACGGCTCGGCACCGCGACGGCGAGCAGGACCTCGCCGTGGGCGGCGCCGTCGCGGATCGGCGCATCGCTGACCTTGCCCACGGTGCCGTCCAGGCTGCAGTGGTAGATCCCGTCCCAGCCGCCGACCCAGCACCCTCCCGCGTGCGCCCACACGCGCCGGGTCCGGATTGCCGGAGGGTTGTCGAAGATCTGCCCGGTAATCGTGTATTCGGTGACCTGGCGGTCGGAGTCGACACGGACGACCAGGGGCAATTCGCGGTCGACAACCCACAGGTCGGTGCCGTGTGCCGACACGGCGCCGGGGACGATACTGGGGCGCAATGGCGGTGGTGAGACGTCGGTCAGGTCCAGATCGACCAGCACCCCCACCTCACGAATGCCGTCGTTGGGGGCGGCGGGGTCGGTGGTTCGCGTGCCACCGGCGAAGAAACGCGGTGCGGTGGTGACCTCGCGGTAGTGGCGGGTTCCGGGTATCTGCTTCCACGGCGAGTGCGGGATGTCGGGATCTCGGTGGTACCGGTCGGCGGCCACCCGCACCCGCGTGATCCGCCCGCGGATCCGCCCTGTGGTGGCGTACGCGAGGTCACCGATCAGTCGCCCCGTGACTTCGACCTGACCGAGTACCGGACGGCGGGTGTACCAGGTGGCCGTCCACCCGGCACCACGCAACAGCACAGCCCAATCCCACCACTGCTCATCGGTTCTGGGTTGCTGGCGGGTGGGTTTGCCCGAGTGCAGAGGTTCGGCCGAGGCGCGAAGCGTGACGATCGACGGATCAGCCGGATCCGTGGGTAACTCGTGGAACAGCAACGGAAACTCGCCGATCGTCCCGATTTCCGGTTGTGGTGTCTCGCCGTCCTCGATCGACGAATCCGTCACCAGCACTGGCAGGTGTGTTGGTGGACGCCACTTCTCGTGCTGATCGGTCACTCTGTCAGCTTGCATGAGGCAAGGGCTGTTCTCACTGACTTTCCGAGGACGGAGCGTCGAGATGAGTCAACGCACCGATCGTCGTCAACGAGGTCCCGGTCAAGGATCGTCGTCTGGCACGTTCTCGACGGTTCCGTGGTGTCGCAAGTGACACCACGAACGCCAGGACGGTCACACTGGTCGAATGAGCATCACACGGTGTGTCGATCTGTCGGCCGCGCGCTGGCTCGAACAACGACACGAGCACTGGTCGCGGCTGGCGGCCCGGGGGCCGGTCGCCTTCGACAAGTACGCACGCCTACGGTTCATCCCAGACCCGACCTATCCGGCACAAACGGAAGGCGACGCCCAACGCGACCCGGAGGGGCTGACCGACAACGAACAACTTGGGGTCGTCCTGGCCGAGCTCGCCCACTACACCGGCACGCCTGATGACTGCTATTTCTGCATCTGGGACGGGTGGCCGAGCTTCACCGCCGACGATCCGACGCCGAAGATCTCGATCCCGGGCCGCGACTACTTCCTGTTCCACGGAACCCTTGCCGACGTCGCCGACTGGGACGCTCAGATCAAGACACTGCTGGATGACATTGAAGCACCCACCCCCGCGTTCGTGTGGCCATCCGATCACGCGTGGTGCGTGACCTGCGACGTCGATCCTCACTTCGCGTCGATCGGCGCAAGCCCGGACGCGATCGATCGGCTCGTGGCCGACTCGCGTATCGACGTCGTCGTCGACGATCCCGACATCGAACCCCCGTACTACTCGTATCGTGGTTCAGGAGCGGGATAGACCTGTTCCGGTCGGACGAGACCGGCGACAGATCGAGGCGGGGATGGAATTGGGAAGGACCGATTGAGGATCGTCCAGTGGGCGCGCGTTCCTACGAAGGTTTAGGTAGTGCGGAGTTCGTGCTCACCCGCCGGTGTAGTCGGTGGCCGGTTCACCGGGGTGTAGTTGGGTTTGGAGCTGCTGGAGTCGATCCGGGCTCAGATTGAAGTCATGTAGGGAGATCTGCCAGTCGAAGTCGACAGTGGACCAGCGGTGGACGGCACCACCCCAGCGCAGATTCCAGGGCTCAGAGGATCGGCGTCGGCGGGCCAACGATCCTCCGATGAAATGGTCGCCGCCGATGCTGGCCTCGAATGCACCGGTGTCGTCGTTGTAGGTGTGCACCCATTGCACGCCGAGGTCCACCTGCACGGTGGTGGTCAACGGCTGGTCGGTGACGTGTGTGCGGAACCAATGCCTGCGACGCGCGCGTTCGTCCTCGTGTGCGGTGCGTTCGCGTGCCGCTTCCTCCTCGGCGGACAGGGCGGGGCCGGTCCACTCGAAAAGGGCATCGTCGAGCGGCTCGCCGACGGCGAACTCGGTCCATTCGTCGACGGCATCGACTGCCTCGTAGCGATGTTGAAGGACAATCCCGGTCTCGGTGTCGACGACGAGGCGCAGAGTGTGCGGTTCGAGGTGGGCGGGCGCGAGCTCGAACGTCCACGCCGGCCGACCCAGAAACGTGGCGTGCTCCACCGAGCCAACGGGTTCGCTGTAGCCCGCGTTGGTGAACTCGGTCGCCGACCGCCAGTCCAACAGGTAAGTGCCGTTGCCTTCGAAACGCACCGCGGAGGCGGGGCCCTCGACGGGAAGGTCGCCGCTGGTGAAGCTCCAACTGCGGCTGCCATCACTGATCAGCACCGGGTGACCGTCCGAATCTTCCACTCGCACCTTCGGCCCGATGCGCCACACATGGTGGACGGTCTCGCGGGCGCGGCTGAAGTTACCGGTGAACTGTGGTCGGGCCTGGTCGCCCATGGTCGTCCAACCGCCGAAGTTTCCGGGTTGATGGCGCCCGTTGCGGCTTCGGATCGTGCCGCGCAGGCTGATCTCGCGGCCGGGGCCGTCGACCATCCGGACCAGAACTTCGGGCCACGCGGTCTCACTATTCACGGCCGACGCCTCCCCTTCGGCGCACGCGCGCTCGGCCGGGTGCAGGGCACTGCGTCAGCGTGTCCATCGGACCTATCTCCCATAGCGAACCGCGAAGGTGGGGTCGGTGCTACGACTCTTTCAGTACCGTACCCAGCGTGTGCTGAGCGTGTGAGAGTTCGCGCCGGGATCTGCAGCTGCTCGATCGCCGCCCTCACTCGGCTGCAGTTCTCCGTTTGACCATCCGCCAACGGTGATGAGCACGAAGCCACTCAGCGTGGGGTTGCGGTGCGAGACTGGGATGGTGGAGCGCACGCCGATCGAGTTCGCGAACATTATCGTCGAGACCTATGTCGAAGACGTTCATCATTTGCGCGGTTGGTTCAGACGAACGCTGGAGGATTGGAACGAGCCGGAGTTCGATACCGCACGGTGGAAGCTGACCACGGAAATACCGCACCTGTCCGGTAGCTCGGTGGAATCCTCTCGCTGCGTCGTCACGGTGCACTGCTCCTGCGACGACCCGAACTCCTGGGGGAGCTTCCCGGCCTCAGCCGACGCACGCCAGCTGTCGGTATGGATCAACAGCCATCGCCCCCGTACCGGCGCATCCCACGACCTCGAGTGGATACCCTTGTCGAAAGGTGAGGCAGAAGGATGGGCGCGGGCAGTGCTCGGCCCCGACTGGTCCGACAGTGCGTATCTCGTCCATGCCCAGCGCAATGAACACGGCCGCTGGCCGGTGTTGTTCGTCGTGTTCGTCGACCGGAATGGTCAGCCGTTGGTGGTGCCTGACGACTTCGAATGGGGACAGGCCGGTATTGGAAGTCCGGCTCGCCCGATAGGTTTGACCACCTCCAATAGCTGACCGCGAGTCCGCCCAGGTTGCTGTCCCGGAATCCGATCCTCAAACGGTGGCGGGCCCGAAACCACGCAGCGCGGGTTTTCAGCATCGCGCCGTAGCGCAGCGCCGCGGTGCCGTGACTAACCCCAGTACGGTGGCTCTTGCTCTGGGTCGTCGAGCACGGCGTCGATTCGTTGGTCGGCCACGATCTGATCTATTGCTTCCACGTCGGCGCCGATGGTTGCGAAGTGCGGATCGACATCGTTGGTCACGCACCAGGCGCGATCTGCTGGCCAAATGAATGCGGGGTCAGGTGAGTAACCGTAAGGCCACCGCGCAGGGTCACTGTCGTTCCAGTCTGCATAGTCCGCGAGTGTGCCGCGGAACAGCCAATAGACGCGGTTAGGGATCACGAAGTTGGGCGCGACGTGGATGGCAGTATCCCATCCGTCCCACATACAGAAGTAGCACTCATTCGGTGTAGTTGTGTATCGCGACAGGAGGTCCAATGCGACGCCGACCTGCTCTTTTTCGGACAGTTCCTTCTGCTCGAACTCGACGTCGTTCGCCTTCTGGCCGGGGAAATCCGGATCGGGTATGAACCTCATCCGCGCATACTTCGGATATCCGACCGGACCGCGCACCGCTAGTCGCCACCACTGAAGACCCTGCTTCTTTAGCCAATCCGCGGCAGAGGACTCTCTGCACAGTTCAATGCTCACCTGACCATTGTCGACCGCGACACCCCACTCGCGTTCCGACAGAGGGATCGTTGACCGGTCATCTATCACTGCCCGAGCCGCCGTCGGTTCAACCGACAAATCAGGAAGAGGAGCGGTGACCGTCGGTGTTAATACGCAGAGGTGACAGAGCGATCAATCCATTGAGGCCCGCCTTTGGGAACATCAGTGCCTCATTCGTGATGTACATACGGCGGTAGGTGACCCCGACGAAGAGGTGTGACCGATGAAACGCTCAACCATCGCAGCTGGTCTCGGCGCACTAGTCCTCGCTGTCGTCGCGTCGGTCGGTACCTACATAGTGGTTCACCGGCCACCGCCTAGCCAGTTGCCGTCACTCCCTACAACAAGTGAGTTAGCCGCAAAGTTGGACACCCTGGAGAATCCGCGGCTCTCCACCGACGTAAGAGCGGACACCATCTCCGGTGAAGGGCCCGCCCCCCGCCCGGCATTGGATCCGAGAGGGTTCGGACCGGAAATTACCGTCACGAACAATGTGACCGGAGTGACTGCGGATGGACTGGATCGGCTCGTTGCCACGGGGACCATCAAGTACGACTTCCCGAATGGCACCGTCGTGGAAACCGAGAACCAGCGTGAAGTGCCGTTCGTACGTGAGTCGGACGGGCAGTGGCGAGTCGACAGAGCGTACCTGTGCGCGACGGTAGCGATGTTGGAAGAGTTCGGCCGCCAGAAGGGACACGACGTCAAGCCCGATCCGGGGTGCGTCTAGTCCGGATAGCGCTCGTTGATAGGTCGCCGACCGACCTCCGGTGCAGCTGATCTCGCCATCGAATCTGCACACCCCGGCGGGTCCTTAACCGGGCGGCTGCTACCCGCAATTGTTCGAATGCTCGCCTACAGGACTGCCACCAAGGAAGGATGGTACTGGGGGAGTCGAGGCGTGGTGTCAGACGTGCAAGGGGAGGGCGACTCATTTCTTGGAACGCGTTCTAGGTAACTAAACATCGCTGGCTAAGGAGCCCAACATGCAGCACCAGAAACGTCTCGCTGTCATCGGCCTTCTCGCCAGTGTGGCGGCCGCTGTCGGAATCATCGCGGCTACAAACGCTAACGGAGATCCACCTCCGCCGCCTCCGCCTGCGTCCACATCGGGGATCAACGCCCGCGGCCAGTCGTACGGTCCTGGTGGCACAGTGGGCAGCATCGAACAGCTTCCCGACTTGATCGCGACCAGGGCAAGTAACGGCAAACTCGGATACATCACCAAGAGCGACTTCCTCGGCCCCACGTTAACTCTCGATCAGGTACGACAGTTGCCGCAGGGAACCCAGGACGGGCAACCCTCATTCGACACAGGCCCACGCACGGTCCCGGTATACGCCGCTGACGGCACGACAGTCATCGGCGAGTTCCAGAAGCACTGACTGGCGCGCTCCGCTGAAGGATCGCTCAGCGGACGTCCGCGCGCGGACGGGTGTCGTTCTTCAGTGAGTAATTGCGACCGTGATCACGCGGTTGTCGATTGATGTGTCGACCGTGACCTTAGGTGTGCTGCTTCGGGTTCCCGCGAAGGACTGCGCGACACTGTCGCTACTCGGATAACTCAGAACCTCGACCACTGCCGATGCGTCGCCGTCTGGCGTTATCCGTATCGGCCGTCCAGGGATCTCGCTGACTTGATTCGAGTCCACTGAGGTCAAATCGATCTGCAGAATGCACGAACCCGAAATTTGCACGGCGCCGTCCGTTCCTCGAAGCAACGGCATCTGAACGAAGCGGGCTGACCAGCCCACCGATCCGTCGCCACCGAGCTTGAAAGTGACGATCTCGCCATCCGGAGTTCCTTCAAGCTCGACCGAATCCAGCGATGGTAGAACCCGCACGGGTAGATTCTCACCAGGAATCAGTGGCACCAGCCCAGTACGCCTCGGCCGCGGGTTACCGACAGTCAGTTGCCCGGAGAACGACTCGAACTGTTGACACCGCACATCCCGTGTCGTCTCACTAGCGTCGGTGCTCGGCTGGTTCTCGTCCGGCACTCCGCATGCGGTCGACAAGCTCAGAACCGTAAGACACAGGGCGAGGGTTGCCACGCTTACGTTGTTTTGCCTGGCTGCAAGCATGTTGCCATCCTTCGTGGTCAGCGTTCGCAAGGGATAGCGCTCGCCAGGTCTATCGTCAGAGAATTTCATTCCGTTCCGCCAGGACCCATACCCCCATACCCCCATGGGTGAGGCCGCCGCCGTTACGGAACGCCTATCGGCACATGGATGACGATCGATGACCGGCACCCGATCGCTGATGGAGATGCTTCCAGGGAGCTGGTGCGGCACGGGTTGTCACGCTCCGTGGACTCGGGGCGATACCTAGATCATGAGGGTGAGGAAAGCTGCGATAGGTGCCAGCGCTCTTGTCGCGATCGCAACCGCGACCTGCGCCTGCTCGCCCGCCGATGACACCGAATCGCGCGATCCGGCCGTCTTCGTCCAATCCACCCAGTTCGCACCGCCGCCGGCGGTGCTCACCGATCTCGTGCCTACCGCCGAGCAACTGACAGCCCTGTACAACGCCACAACCAACTACTCGATACGCGAGGAGGACCGTGCGCGACTCTTGGAGGGCCCCAGCGACCAGACGACCTTGCGAATCGCGCGGGCCTGGGGTGCGCAACCCTCACCCCAATACATCCAGTTCACCACCGTGGAACCTGTCGGCCCAGACATGATCAACGCGACTGGGCAGGGCCGCCTTGATCGTATGGCGCCTTACCCGGTGGGACCGATCCCCTTCGTGCGTTCCGACAACGAATGGAAGCTGTCCCGCGCCTACGTTTGCGGCATATTGACCGTTCTCGCCAACCTCCCAGATCCAAGTCCAAGTACCCAGAGCGCATATCAGTGCGAGTGAGAGTCCGGAAACAGCGATAGCGCTCCCCTCACCGAGACGAGATCGGCGCCCAGCACGTGCCCGCAGCGGTTGGCGCTCGTCCCGGCTGTGGATCGCCTATCGGGGTCTCAGAACGATGACGGATCGCGCAGACTTGGCGCTCTGGCACCTACCGTGGGCTGATGAGCAGCAACCCCGCCACCGATCAGATCAGGCGACTGCTGGTTGAGCGCGACCAGCTACAGCTTGATATAAGAGAACTTGAGGGTCGGTTGGAGAAGTCCAGGCGGCGGCTCGACGGCGTCACCGCGGAACTCACCTCGCTCCGCCGAGTGGAAGACGAGTTGCTACGGCGGCACCCTGAGCTTGAGCAGGACTGAAGGATGCTGGTGGCCCGACGACCCGGAACACGGTCGCCTTATGGCGTGCAGTCCGCATCGATCGGTTACATCGCCGGATTGCACGCGAGCTGTTCTTCTACGATGGAGGGCCTGCTGACTATCCATCGGGTCTCAGGGCACGGTGTGGAGGGTTCATGAGCATCCGAATATCGTCGAGCACACCGGAGGACGAACCGGGGAGCACGTTGTTGCCGGTTCGCGACAGAATCGACGAGGACCTACGCACCCATCCAGCGGTGAGGCTTGCGAGCGAAGCGGTCCCCTTGATGCACCGCACCACCTCCGGAGAGCGCTTCGGTCCAGTCCGGCTCATCGAGCGCGACTCCGATGTCGCCGTCGTATTCGCCGCAGATACGACCCGTTGGGCGGTTGTTGTTCAGCCAGGCGACGATTCACCGAAGGCATCCGTCATCCTCGGGGTACCCAATCCCCGCGCTAACTTCGGTCGCTCATTTCGGGCTTCGCACTTGGCGCGGTTGACCGTCCATCAATCCGGCGATCCGTCCGTCGCGAAGGAACCACCAGAGTTCGGATGGATGGCACTGACCGGAATCGCTGCCGAAGGCGTGTCTCAGTTCGAAGTGAGGTCGTCGCTCGATACAGACACCGGAGGTGTCGGAGCCGACGGAGTCGTCTTTGCGGTGCTCCGCGCGCGGTGGAGAGAGAAACTGCACGTCGCCGTGACCCTTGCCAGCGGCGAGACAGTTCCCATCCATCAACCAAGCCTGCGACCCGAGCGCCCGAGCTGACGAGCCCCTGCCGGGTGGGTCGGAGTCGGGCAAGACGGTTGGGGCCATTTGATCGACCCCTTGCGGAGCGGTACCTAGCCATTTTATGTTGCGCCGGCGCATGCCTGCCGCCGCGGCTGCCGATGACCCCGACGGCTGACAATCCCTAACGTCGTTCGTCGCGTTCCCACGACGTGCCGGCCAATATCCCTGATCACCATGGCGCCGGGACCCTGTCCTGCCCGCAAACCCGGAGGGCGAGTCCCAACGGTCCCGACCGGCCCTTTACTTCGCGATGCCGCCAGAGCAACCTGACAGGTAGATCCGGCACCTCTTTCGAACCACAGAACCGGGAGGTCCGTCGATGCGACCACACCACCGACTCCGCGGCTCCTCGCTCGTCGGCGCCGCGGTCGGAGTCGTGGGCGCGCTGCTGTTCGGAGCGCCGCTGGCTACCGCGGTGCCAACCGAAACCGTCTTCCCCATTCCGGTCGCCGGCATCGGGGTTGGCGTGACCGGACTCTTGAGCGCGAACCATGTCTACATGACCGCCACTACAGACCCGGACACGCCGGGAGTTACCCGCGTGGGGCCCTACACCGGCGTCTTCGTCCACTGGCGGAACATCTCGACCGGCGAGGGCGGAATCACGTACCTCGACAACCCCGGCGGCACGCAGGTCCGGACAGGTTCCGGGACGGTGGTTGCCGCGGTCACGGTGCCCGACCAGGCAGGAACCCGAGTACTCGCCTTCGTACCAGGTGCCGGCGCCTGGTACGTGCCGTGACTGTCTGACACCGCCCGCGGCAATAGGACGCCCGCTTCCGGATCTTCCCCGATACGACACCTCCACGTTCCTGTTGCCGATCGGCCACCGGTCAACGATATGAACAAATTGGTTGCGCGCGCCGGCGAGCCTCAGCCCCAGTTCTGTCCTACAGGGAGAACGGCCAGCCAGTCACACACGTGGCCGTCGGAGGCGAGCTCGCTGCCGAGGCCCCGATCTGCAAGTACGCCCGGGCCGTCAACTGCCTTGGACTTCCGGCGATAATTGCAAATTCTGGTGGTCCCGAACGCCGTGTGGTTGGCAGCCTCAAAATGCTGTGGCAACCTGACAGAATGACCGGGCGGGGAGGGACTGGTACACCGCGATGCTCCGTCGAGGCCGAGAAGAAGCACGGGTGGCGGCCGCACGATACTGCCTGGGTGACATGGGTGGCGCTGCTGCCAATCCTTCTCCTCGTCGTCTCGGTCCCGGCTGCACTCATCGAGGACAATCGCGGAACGATAATCGGCGATGTGCTCGTCACCTGGAACCTGTTCGGCATTTTTGGCCTGGTGGTGACCGTCCCGGTGGCAATGGTGGCTCTGTTCGGCGCGGCCGCTCTGAAGCAACAGTTCCGCTTCGGGCGCTGGCTCGCTTCACTCGGCAGCGCAGCAGCGGTAATCGTCTTCGCCGCCCTCGCCTACGGCATCGTCGCCGAAACGGTGTCACCCGATGAGTGGAGGGATCCGAACAGTTGGGCGCCGGTGCTCTCTCCCTCCGCAGCCTTCCTTGTCCTCGTCCCGTACTTCGCGATCACTGTGGCCAACACTTACGTGATCGGCCGCCTCTGGAAGCGACCTGCCTAGCGCCATCGTGAACCACTCTGATTCTCTTGTCGATGTCGTCGACAAGCTGAAGCCGAGCTGAACCTGTGACGGAAAACCATCGCTGAGAGAACGCCGAGGAGATTCAATCGGTCATAGTTGAGGTTTGCGATCGGACGTGGACCGCACTTGTTCTGCGAGACTCTCGTACTCGGACTCCGTGATGGCAGATAGTCCCGGCACAAATCCCTCGCGCTCTAGGCAGAAGCCAGCCGCATAGCTGATCGGCTCATGTTCAAGACCTACCCAGTCCACTCGAATGTGCTGACGCGTGGGATCGGCAATCCTCCCAGGATGCCCACTGCACAATTTTCGGGGCCTGGTGTGTTCCTCGTAGATTTCCCGTGCATTATCGGGACCGGTGTAGATCACCGTTTGCCCCTTACGAAGGTCGGCTTCGGCTAGCGGGAGACGATCGCACATCGGACTATTGTCCCTTTGGGGATCCGTTTTCGGAACAGGTCTCGTGGGGGGGTTACGCAGCTGCCACCATGATCAGATGTACGAGTCGACGTTCGAGCTTGTCGACCGGTTCGCTGCCGCCCTCCCACGATCGGAAGGGCTTGCACAACCGGTGGAATCGATCGTCCAGCAGTTGACCGCGCGGGTCGCACGGCTCGGACGCATCGCACAGAGGATGGAGGCCAACTCCAGCAACAACACGCTCGAATTCCTCCACGGTGTGCGTGGTGAGCTCAAGGCCACCGAAGCAGAGCTCCTCCACTGGCGAGTTGTTCTCGCGCGGCTCACGGGCAGCGAAGTGCCAATCGATCCAGAACCCGTCCCTAAAGGAGAGTGGGTCGCCGAGACACCCCGCCAGGTCGACGAGTGAGACGTCCGGTGACGGATCCTTCTCCGGGTTCACGCTCGTACCCAGTGATCGTCGGACCATCGCCACAGGGCGGGCTCGTCGTCGACGTGCGCGACGTCGTTGTTCAGCCACCACGTCGTGTCCGGGTTCCACCCGGCCAGGACAGTTGCACCGTTGTTGCGTGTCAATGGGATTGCGAGACCGGGTGTAGTCAGGTAGCCGTGCAAAGTGAGGTGCACTGCGTCGTAGTCGTCGGCCACCGCAGCCCAGTCAGGAATGAACCAGTCGTGATACTCACCGGTGGTGTCGAACCAATCGGAGCGCTTGGACTCGACGACGTCCAAGGGATACGCGTCGACCAAACGCGCCCAGTCCGTCGGATTCGTGATCTCGTAGACCCGGGGTGTGCGGCGGATAGAGACCGGCCACACCCGCGCTTGGTCCCCGCCGAACGAGTCTTCCTCCAGGAGCAATTCCAGTGCGCCCACGTCATCCCGCGCCCTGCTAGTTTGCAGGGCGGCACTGGGTAACGGTGTCGACCACCATTCACCACTGATGGCGTTGTCCGGACGTTCCGCGCGCCAAGTGCGAAACCGTGCTTCCATCGCGAGAACGTGGTCACGCCATTGATCGAGACCAACAGCAGTACTGCGGTACGGCAGCGTCGATTCCGGCCACTCCTCGTCGTTCGAATGCAGTCGGCCAATCATCCGCTGGTTGTCGAGGTCGACTGGCTCCGCCCACCACCGGGTGAGCGGGGATGCCAGAACGGCGGCAGCTACCGGACGTAAAGCCGCCACGGTGTCCGGCGTGGCGAACATGACATCCTCCTCGTCCGGCGGTTGCCAGTACCGTGCACAGTCCGTCGCGAACGCGAGAGCATTGAGTAGATCCAGTTCGGACAGCCCCGAGATGGCTCGAACATCGACTGCCTCGATCACCTCGAGCACGTCCGCAGGCGTTCGCGGACGGTAAGGGTCGGCAGCTCGCTCGTCCGTACTGCACATGTACGCGACGTTCGCGCAGAAAAATCGTCCGCGTGGTGACGCGAGAACAAGAGTGACCAGGTCCATCAATGAACGCTACCGAACCCGCGCAGCCCGTCGCACGCAGTTACCCGCAGTGAAGTTCTACCCGTGTGTCCACATGTTCTCCTACATTTCGTTCCCGTCAGAGCCGCGTGCGCGGTCGCGTCCGGCGTGGGTGCGAGGGGACGGGTCGAGCGTGGAGGGAATCGGCGATCCGGACCGCCGCACCGCCGCGGACGGTGGTGCCGCGTTGTCAAGCGCGACAAGCCGCCGCAGCTCCTCCTGCTCAGGTGTGAGTGTCGACGTCGTCGTACGGCCCTGCTCAGTCGATACTTCGTCGCGCGCGGAAACCGGCACCGACAGCCGTGGCTGGGAGGCATGGATGGTGGCAAGCTCGCTCCGCACGGCGTACTCGATGTCGAGTGCACGGTGTAGTTCGCCTGATGCGCGATGCGCATCGGCAATTGCCTCCATGGCTTTCATCAATTGCCGCAGCAACAGCATCGCGGACACGCTCTTCGGGAGATGCCCACTGGTCTGCATCACGATCAGTGCGGCGCCACCCGCGGACATAGCGCCCTTCGGGGCCCGGTACGCCCGGTGCGCCGGAAGCTGCGCGGACCGAGCGAGCTGACGCGCCGCCTCGGCCAACGGTCCGGGTGTCGGTTCGATCTTCGCGGACCATGCCGCGAACACCCCCGCGGTACGGCCGGCGGCGCGT
>NZ_WXYH01000389.1:142049-142271 GCF_009872365.1 Rhodococcus sp. T7 | reverse complement strand
AATTTCTCGCGGCGACCTTCGAGAACTGGCAGAGCGAATGGTTGCAACTGGTGTTCCAGGCGATCCTGCTGATGGGTTGATGGCGAAGGCGATGAACCGGTCCATCCCGGCGATCGTGGCCGGCGGGTTCGGCGGCGGCGGCACGGCGGCGGCGGTCGGGGACGGCACCGCGAAGACGGCGAAGGCCACCTCGGCGGCGGACGCGGCGATCCAGATGGCGTA
>NZ_WXYH01000389.1:141809-142039 GCF_009872365.1 Rhodococcus sp. T7 | reverse complement strand
CCCGCGGACGGGTCGCGCCCTGCGGTGATGTCGGGATGTGCGGTTCCGTTGTGGGGTGAGAAGCCCGGAGGGGTCCGAGGTACCGGCGCGGCCTGGGTGTTCGGTTAGGTGCAGTCCCGGCAGATCAGCTGCCCGGGGTCGGCGAGTCGGCTGCGGTGGTGGACCAGGAAGCAACTGGTGCAGGTGAATTCGTCCGCCTGCTTCGGGAGGACGCGGACGGTCAGTTCCTC
>NZ_WXYH01000389.1:141529-141799 GCF_009872365.1 Rhodococcus sp. T7 | reverse complement strand
CAGCATGCCCGAGCACGCCTCCGAGCTGTACTCGAAGAACATCTCCGCGCTGCTGGAGCTGATGCTCGTCGACGGCGCGCTGGCCCCCGATTTCTCGGACGAGGTCCTCGCCGCGTCCTGCGTCACCCGTGAGGAGGGTGTGTCCTAGATGTATACCGAATTGTTGGCGAACATCGCGATCCTGGTGTTGTCCGGGTTCGTGGGGTTCGCGGTGATCTCGAAGGTCCCGAACACGTTGCATACCCCGCTGATGTCGGGGACGAACGCGAT
>NZ_WXYH01000389.1:141235-141519 GCF_009872365.1 Rhodococcus sp. T7 | reverse complement strand
ACCACCTTCCTCGGTGGCGTACTCCTCGGCGCGATTGTTATTCATCACCGTGTCCGCAAATAGCAGACACGCTCTAGTACTGCAACGGCACATGCTTGACAGATGGACGATACTGATTGCGTGGTCCTCGATCTGGTTGCTGCCGAGTTGGAAGCGTTGCATGAGCGGATCTCCGGTCGTTTCACCCGGTCGGAGCCGCGGTCCCGGGTCCGTGAATATGTGACGGGATTGGTTGCGGGTCTGGAACGCAAGAACGGGTGGACCCTCGCCGAGCGGGCCGGTGA
>NZ_WXYH01000389.1:140940-141225 GCF_009872365.1 Rhodococcus sp. T7 | reverse complement strand
TCCACGTTGGCGGTCTACATGACAGCCACCCGTCTCGGGGTGTGGCGGGTGAGCGCACTGACCGTCCACTGACGCCGAGGCATCGCGTCGACGCATGCGAGGACGGCGCAACGCCAACCAATCGAACTCAGCTAGGCACGACTGATGCTAGGGGCAGTGATGACAACAAGTTCAACGACGAAAGCTGCGAACGCGGTAACAGCATGGCCGGAGGACGGCGAGCAGGCGGAGGGACTGCTCGCCCTGATGGCGCTGGCCGCGTCGATCGACGCACGCTCATGGCAG
>NZ_WXYH01000389.1:140624-140930 GCF_009872365.1 Rhodococcus sp. T7 | reverse complement strand
CAGCCGGTGACCTCGCCGGTGACAACTACGCCCCCACCAACAGCCGCCACACCATCCCGCGCTGAATCGCTCTCCACGACCACGAGATGAGAAACCCCATGACCAGCGACAACCCGCACCGTGGCCTGTTCCCCGAAACCACCGCCTCCGAGAGGGGTGAGCGTCGGTGACCGCGACGCGGACTAGCGGCGAACCGCAGGTCTATCTCGGCGGCCGCAAACCCCGAAACGAAGGCGTCATGGGCCTGACCGGACCCGTGACCTGGTTCATTCTCGGCTCTTTGATCATCGCTCTCATCGTGTTGAT
>NZ_WXYH01000389.1:140304-140614 GCF_009872365.1 Rhodococcus sp. T7 | reverse complement strand
TGACCACAGAACTGACGCTCGACGACCTGCGCCGGCAGTATCGCCGCGACTACGACCCGTACAACCCGGTTCCCATCGCCGAACATCTCGCGGAGATGGCCGACCGGCGAGAGAAGCTGCCGATCAGCTACTCGATGCGAGGCAACGGATGCTGGGTCCTCACGCGCTACGACGACATCTCGAGTGTGTTGCGGCGCAGCAACCGTGGCTTCGTCAGCTTCCCCAACGACCCCGACGGCATCAACACGCAGGGTTCCGAGGAGGGCATGGTCCCGATCGAGATCGACGGTCCCCGCCACAAACAGTTCCG
>NZ_WXYH01000389.1:139984-140294 GCF_009872365.1 Rhodococcus sp. T7 | reverse complement strand
TGACCACAGAACTGACGCTCGACGACCTGCGCCGGCAGTATCGCCGCGACTACGACCCGTACAACCCGGTTCCCATCACCGAACATCTCGCGGAGATGGCCGACAGGCGAGAGAAGCTGCCGATCAGCTACTCGATGCGAGGCAACGGATGCTGGGTCCTCACGCGCTACGACGACATCTCTAGTGTGTTGCGGCGCAGCAACCGTGGCTTCGTCAGCTTCCCCAACGACCCAGACGGCATCAACACGCAGGGTTCCGAGGAGGGCATGGTCCCGATCGAGATCGACGGTCCCCGCCACAAACAGTTCCG
>NZ_WXYH01000389.1:139660-139974 GCF_009872365.1 Rhodococcus sp. T7 | reverse complement strand
CGGTTCGCCAATCCGATCCGGGCGGCCTCCTCGGCGCCGACGAAACGCGCCGTGTAGGCGATCTCCGCGGCCCGGCCGGGTCCGACGAGCCTGGTGAGCTGCCACGACGTGCCGAGCTCGCCGACGGACAGTCCGACCTTGACGAACGCCGCATTGAACTTCGCGGTGGGCGCCACGAGCCGGATGTCGCAGGCGAGCGCCAGCGACAGACCGCCACCGGACGCGGCACCGTGAATTGCGGCGATCACCGGGAACGGCAGGTGGTGCAGCGCCGCCAGGCCACCGGTCGCGGTCTCCTGGAACCTGAGGAACTC
>NZ_WXYH01000389.1:139336-139650 GCF_009872365.1 Rhodococcus sp. T7 | reverse complement strand
CGGTTCGCCAATCCGATCCGGGCGGCCTCCTCGGCGCCGACGAAACGCGCCGTGTAGGCGATCTCCGCGGCCCGGCCCGGTCCGACGAGCCGGGTGAGCTGCCACGACGTGCCGAGCTCGCCGACGGACAGTCCGACCTTGACGAATGCCGCATTGAACTTCGCGGTGGGCGCCACGAGCCGGATGTCGGCGGCGAGCGCCAGCGACAGCCCGCCCCCGGACGCGGCACCGTGAATCGCGGCGATCACCGGGAACGGCAGGTGGTGCAGCGCCGCCAGGCCACCGGTCGCGGTCTCCTGGAACCTGAGGAACTC
>NZ_WXYH01000389.1:139007-139326 GCF_009872365.1 Rhodococcus sp. T7 | reverse complement strand
CGCTAGTTCCGGCCATGCTGATGCACCTCTTCGCTCGGCGACACTCCCGCAATCGAGCATAAGCACCGACCGGCCCGATACGCGACCCGACCAGCACAAACACCGTCATGCACCGCAACGACGCCGCGAGACGGGCCGAGCCTGCACGAAAGGACCCTTGCTCGCCGCCCGGACCTGCCGCAGGAGCCGGCATCAGCGGCGCCCCCCACACGGTAAGTCCGACCGCCACCGCCACTGCCACTGCCACTGCCACTGCCACTGCCCAACAGACTCGACGAACTCACGCAGCGCCAGCACCGCGAGCCCCGCGACCTCACGC
>NZ_WXYH01000389.1:138675-138997 GCF_009872365.1 Rhodococcus sp. T7 | reverse complement strand
CCACCCGGGTGGTCGTCCCATTCCCACACCTCCGTTATCGAGGTGTTGCTTCCACCGGTTGAGCCTGGTCAGTACACGTCGCTGGCCTTCACCGAGGCGTTGATCGCTTCGGGGATCGCCGGGTCGATCGGCAGCGTCGGGGACGCCCTCGACAACGGATTGATGGAATCGACGATCGGTCTCTACAAAACCGAGCTGATCGATCGTGACGTGTCGTGGAGCGGGCGGGCCGAGGTGGAGCGGGAAGTACAGATCGGGTCGACCCCGAAACGGGAGCGGTGAACGTCTATGTAGTCGACGATCACCGCAGTCGGCGGTCGAC
>NZ_WXYH01000389.1:138339-138665 GCF_009872365.1 Rhodococcus sp. T7 | reverse complement strand
TGAGGTTGCCCCTCGGGAGTGGACACCGGATTTCATGCGGCGACTGACAGCGTAGACGACGCGATGAGTCGTTGTTCGAACTCCACTGGGGTGAGGTATCCGAGGGCGGAGTGACGGCGACGTCGATTGAAGTACGAGAGCCACTCGAACAGGTCCAGCCGTGCCTGCGACTTCGACGTCCAACTCCGTCCGTGCAGCCACTCCCTCTTGAGTCCTTGGAAGAACGACTCGGCGAGAGCATTATCGTAACTCGAGCCGACCCGTCCTCGACTTAGCTGAATCCCATGACGGCGGCATACATCGACGAAAGCTGCTGCGGTGTACTG
>NZ_WXYH01000389.1:99449-138329 GCF_009872365.1 Rhodococcus sp. T7 | reverse complement strand
CGCAACGACATGCTTCCCACCAGCGCGTCCGGGAAGGTGATCCGCCGCAACGTCGAAGCGATGTGGCTCGAACGCGGTGCCACCGACCTCATCGAGATCGACAGCTGACAACCCCGAGGCAGACTGGGCAGAACTCCGATGCGCCCGACCCCGTCGCCCGCGTCGCTTGGCCTCCGAGTCCTCGCGGTCGGGGCATGCGGCCGGTACCGGTCGCCGTAATGAACTCGCAGACCTGACCGGCAAAGTACGGCCGCCCGCCACGGAGCGGGTCGCGGATCCGCCATCGCGGGAACCGATCGATTTATCCCGATCTCGACGCTGACGCTGACCGTGACGTCTTGATTGACGACTCCGAGATGGCCAATTGGGGACATACCAGCCCGAAAGCAATGATCTCTGGACATGATGTCAGATACCTGGCCGCCGCGAGGCTCCTGCACCCCATCGGCGACGAAGAACACCAACAGATTCCTCCCGTACTGGTTGGAGACTTTGATGACGGTGCAATGCACCTCGTGATCGAAATCCTCCTCGTCTCGGGCGAACCTAAATGGAGAGGCCAACGGCGCCTTGTCGACGCCGCGAGCGCCGACAGCATCGCCCACATGGCGGTATTTCACTCCGACAGTGAGGCCGGTCGGGGATCCTACTCGCTGCCCGGTGAGGGGTTCGGGAGCAGGTACATAGGGGCGCCAACGTGTTCAGCCAGGCCGGGTGCGAGCAGGGTGGGCTCAGCACCGAACAGTGGTAACCAGCCACATGCAGCGCGATGCCGTGGGTGCCCACACCGCAACCTTCAACGCCGCCGGCCAGCAGTTGGCGCGGCGGTTGAGGCCGAGCCCGGCGGCCGTCGCGGTGAGGGCTCGATGGAACGACGAGTATTGGCGCGCCGTTACGTCGCCGAGTTGCGCCGGACCACCGCCCTTCCAGTAGTCAGATTCTAGCCGTATGTTGCGTGGGCGCTAGAGAAGGCGACTTTTCGATCGGACGCGACGTGAGCGTGTCTCGGCCCGGGAACGTTCGGACCGACGCTAGGCGAGGGGACATGATCGACAGCGAAAGTTGACCAGGTCTGGTCAACCCCCATCACGCGCTGTGCGGAGATCTCGATCAGCGCCACCAATGCGGACAGCCCATAGATGCGTTCGGAAGAGGTGACGCCACGCTGAATTCGCGCCAGCTGATATCTCGCCGCACGTCCGAGCCGGTGCGTGTAATCCGGGACATCCATTCCGAATGCGTCTGCGACATTCCTCGGTGCCGGCCCCCCCGAGCGGCTCCCAGAGCAGCGCGAAATCCAGAATGTCATGGTCGTTGTGTCGGTTCCACATTCTTCCTGCCTACTGTGCACTACCCCGGCTTGCTCGCGAGTTCTCCAGGCCCTGTTCGTGAGGACTCGCGAGCCGGGCGGGGAATCGTTCGGGCCAGCGCATGGGGATAGGCTCTGGCCATTTCGCTTAGTTCGTCCTGGCTACAGCTCGATTCGGGAACCGCCTGCCACAATCGCTCGATGAAGTGGCCCTTGGTCAAGCCGAAGTGGACATAGACGTCCTCCTCGGTCGCGCCCCCGTAGGGTGCCCACCTGCTTGCGAACGCGATGAGGCGCTCTGCCTCGACATCCGGATGGTTGCGCCGACGGTCGGCCTCGATCCAATCGATACGACGCCTGTAGCGCCATGGGCGAGACGAGTGAGAACTCATGAGATTTCAGACTTCTGATTGAGGGCACGGACTGGCGGAACTGTCGGCGTTGTCGGACGCGAACCTTCGACGGAAGAACCGCCGTTTCGGCGCTGGGGCTGAAGACGCTTAGCCCACGGCGAACTAGTGTCGGTTGGCTCCGCCATCCAGAAATGCCTCGTCGTCCAGGGACAGCGTCAGTCCGAGCATTGCGCCGAGATAGCTGTACTGGCGCAGGCCCATGACGAGACCGGTCGCGCTGTAGGTGAATCGCGACTTCTGTTCCAGGTACGGAGGAACGACACCGGAGAAGTGGCGGGCAGTGTTGGAGAAATGCACCTCCATGACCGGCTTCTTGGTGTCATCGAGAGCATGACGCGTGGCTTCGCCGTACGTTGTCAGTCCGGCGGGATTGATGATGTAACCATCGACGTCGGCCGCGGTTCGGTGGATGAACTCGAGGATGTCACCTTCGTGGTTCGAGGCGAACTGTTCGGTGGAGACTCCGAGCGACTCGGCATAGTCGCGAACCAGCTTCTGCAAGTCAGCCAATGACGAGATCGGCCCGTAAAGGTTCTTGTCGCGCTTACCCAGGTTCGGCATATTCGGACCGTCGATGACGGCGATGCGCCATTCACGGGGATTCGGTCCGCGGAAGGACAGACTCATTGTTGTTCTCGTTCGGCGACTCGTCTTCTTTAGTGCAGTTCAGGAGCGCCCGAGAGCGGGGATTGCCACGATGCCGGCAGCGGTACCGATTCGTGGCGGTGACCATCTTGCGCGTCTAGCCGGAGCCGGACCTGAGCGTCGCTGGCGGCATCGCGACCGATCCGGTGGATCGGCAGGTCGTGTGTTTCCGCCAGTTCCAGCACGTCTTCGGTGCGTAGTTCGGCGAGGGCTTTGTCGAGCCGGGCCCGAACTTCGTGTGCGGCGGCTTGTCGTTGCCGGTATGTCTCGAGCCGGGGATCGTCTGCCCAGTCGCGCCACTCGAGAGCGACGCAGAGCCGCTTCCACATCGCGTCCTCGAGCAAGGCGATCACGACGGCTCCGTCGGCCGTGGGAACGGTGCCGTACGTGGGTTCGGCGGCGAGCACTGCGGAGGGCTTGATCGTCGCCCACGCCTGGGCGGCGTCGAGCATGCACATGTCGAGATAGCCGCCGGAGCCCGCGTGCCAGGACGCTGTCATCGCCAAGGCCGCTGTCGTTCCGGTGGCCAGATCCACCCAGGGAACACCAATTCGGTCTTGCGCGGTCTCCGAACTGATAGCCCCCGCGATCGCCTGCAGGCTGATGTCGTGCGCGGGATGGGATGAGAGCGGACCCGACTGGCCGTAGGCCGAGATGGAGCAATAGATCAGCCCGGGGTTGATTTCCCGCAATGTCGCGTAGTCGACGCGGAGACGGTCGACGACTCCGGGGCGGAATCCCTCGATGACCGCGTGGGCACTGCGAGCCGCCGCGTGGACGACCTCGCGGCCGTGGGCCGTCTTGAGGTCGACGGTGATCGAGGACTTTCCGGCGTTGGCGTTCGCGAACATCTCCGGATCGAGGTGCCGTGCGGCGTCGCCGTGCGGCGGTTCGATTTTGATCACACTGGCGCCCAAGGACGCGAGAAGCAGCGTGGCATAGGGTCCGGGCAGCTGCTGGCTCAGGTCCAGGACGCGCATACCCTGCAACGGCCCGACGTTGTCCGCCCAGACGATCTCTGGCGCGGTCACAGGATGGCCAACGGAGTGACGGGGCTGCCGGTGGAGCCCTGCAGCGGGATGGGGGCGAACACGAACACGAAGACCTTTCGTCCCGAGGCGGCCAACTCGGCGAGAGCGAGGTTCTCGATGAGCGGAACGCCATGTCGGTGGAGTAGATGCAAGTGCACGGGAAAGGTGGTACCCGCAGGTGAGGGCTGGACCTCGACCGCGTAGTTGTCGGCGCCGACCAGGGCCACGTCGTGAGCGACGAGCCACTGGGCGCCGTCCAGGGACAGTCCCGGCTCGAGATCGAAGTACTCGTTGCCGTGGGATCGCTCCCACCAGCCCGTGCGTATCAGGACCGCATCCCCCGCGGATGGCTCGACGGCGGCCATCTCGTACCCGGCGATGAGGTGCTCCGCGTCGATCGGAGTCGAGGGGTCCAGTGGTGCCCCGTGTGCTTCGACCAGGTCGATGAGGACTCCCCGGGTCACGACCGGGCGGAGCTTCTCTGCACCGAGTCGTTTTGCGCCCGCGGTTGAACGCACATTCGCCGCCGAATGTGCGTTGTAGAGTTCCTCACCGCTCCATGCGTGTGACAGAGCATCGACGTGCGTACCGCTGTGTGTCGACAAGGTGACGGTGTCCTCGGCGAACCGGAACCCGTCCGGCGAACGAGCTCCCAACGCGTAGTCCCCGGCATTGCGGTCCATGTAGCGAGCGGACTTGTTGCGATGGGGCGGAACACCGGCCCCGGGGCCGGCCGGTTGTGCGAGGGAGAGGACCTGACCTGTTTCGGCGGCACGGAGTGCGGCCAGGGTGGTCGATGCGTCCACCAGATTGAGCGCCCCGATCTCGTCGTCGAGACCCCAGCGACCCCAGTTGCTCTCAGTGCCCATGCGCGGATCCGCTCGCCGCTGCCGCGTGTACGGCACGATCGACCGCCTCGCAGGCATGAGTGCGCAGGTCTTTTCGGACCATCTTTCCCGTCTGCGTGCGCGGTAGTTCAAGGACGACTTCCACTACCCAGGGGGCTTTGTAGCTGGCCATTCCGGAACGGCAGAATGTGCGGATCTCGTCGCCGTCGAGTGTGCTGCCAGGCTCGGCGACGACGAATGCGACAACGACCTCACCGCGGCTGGGGTGATCGGCTCCGACGACGGCTACTTCCGCAACCGCGGGATGGGTACTGATGAACGTCTCGACCTCTGCCGGCGAGACGTTGATCCCCGAGGTCTTGATCATGTCGGTGTGACGGCTGTGGAACTGCACGTATCCGGCGTCATCGATGGAGACCGTGTCACCGGTGCGGAACCACCCGTCGCTGGTGAATGCGGCGGCATTGGCCTCGTCGTTGTCGAGGTATCCCGGGGTGATGCGCCCGCGGACCTGCAGTTCCCCGGGAGTGTTCGGCCCGAGTGTCTCCCCGTTTTCCAGGTCGACCACGCGCAGCATGACACCGGGCAGTGGCGGACCCTGGGTGGTGAGTCGCACTTCTAATGAATCGGAATGTGAGGTGACACAGCAGTTCCCGTATGTCTCCGTGGAGCCGTAGATGTTGCAGATTTCAGGGATGTTCAGGTCCGAGACGATGCGTTGGATCTCGTCCGGGCGTCCGATCGTCAAGCCGGTGCGCAGGGAATCGATAGCGCTGATCTTCTCGGGCACCTGTGCGGCGAGGGCGTCGGCCATGCTCGGCAGCAGGTAGATCGCCGAGCACTGTTCGGCAGCGAGCACGTCGGCTGCGGAATCGGGCGTGAATGCTTCCTGCAGAACCAGACATGCCCCGTGGGTTATCGCAACACCAGCGACGTTGGCGACGCCGAAGCTCCAGAACAGAGGCGAGCCGAGCCAGATCCGGTCATCGGCACCGATGCCCATGCGCAACCCGATTGCATACGCGTTCTCGATGAGCGCGCGATGAGTCAGCGGTACGGCCTTCGGTTTCTGAGTCGATCCGGAGGTGTAGAGCACGAAGGCGGGATCGTCCGCCTGCGCAGCGCAGGCCGGCGTCGGCCACTCATCGGGGGTGGACAGAAGTTCATTGAACAACCAGGCGACCGCGGGCACCGGGGTTCCCGCGGAGCCGTCGCCGATGACGATCAGGTGACGCAGCTCAGGGAAGCGGAGGCTGTGGACCGCACCACCGACCGGGGCGTCCCACAGCTCGGGAAGGAGCTGGGCGAACTCAGCCAAGATATCGGCTTTGCGTGCGGAGCTCACCGTGACGACGACTTCGGCTTCGGACACAGCCAGCAAGTGCTCCAGGTCCCACGCGCGGACCCAGGTGTTGAACGCGTCGACGCGGGCACCGAGTCGCATCGCCCCGTAGACGGCGATCATCCACTCGGAAATGTTGGGACCGAGGACCGCCACCCGCGAGCCGCGCCCGACTCCGAGATCGGCCAATGATGCGGCGAAGGCACGGATCTTCTCGGCAAGCTCGCTGTACGACAGTCGCACGTCGCCGGCGACCAGGGCGGGAGCCTGGGGGGTGCGGTGCGCGATGTCCTCGATGAGTTCGGGCAGGGTCATCGCCGATGGGAGAGCTGAGTGGTCGGGCCAGGGGAGAGGGCCCACCACGTGGTTCGCTTCGAACGCTGTGTGCTCTGTCATGGGACCAGAACCGTCCGTCCGGTAGCGGTGCGGTCGTCGAGTGCGCTGTGTGCGTCGGCGGCCGATCCAAGCGGCAACGCCCGCGGTGGGCTCGGCACGAGTTTCTCCGATGCAATCATGTCGATCACCTCCTGAAGGTCGGCGCGTGTCGCATGCGCGGACCCAATGACTTGCAGTTCCTTGATGATGGTCAGCCCCGGGTCGAGTTCTAGGTCGGCGGGCACGGTATTGCCGACCAGGACGAGGCGGCCCTGCGGGGCCAGCGAGCGCAGACTTGTTCTGAACGTGGGGCCACCGGTGACTTCGATGACAGCGTCCGCCCCTCGTGGGCGGTCCATCGCCGCCGCGCTCGCACGGATGGCCCGCGCGTCGGGACGCACCAGTGTGTGTTCGGCGCCGGCGTCCGTGATCGCTGCGACCTTGGCCTCGTCGCTCGTCGTGGCGATGACGCGCAGTCCCAACGCGTGTGCCGTGCGGACGGCATTGAAGCCGACGCCGCCGCCGGCACCGGTGATGACCACGACATCCCCGGGCAGCACCTGCGCCTTGTGGAGCGCATGCAGACCAGTGCCGATGCCGCACGAGGCGATGGCCGCCACCTCGTCGGTGATCGTGTCGGGAACACCGACAGCGTTGAGCGGGTCGGCGGTCACATACTCGGAGTACCCGCCGGGGATGTCGTCACCGTAGAACCCTGGGCCGCGTCGACACTGCGAGGTGATACCGCGTTCGCAGTCGGGGCACTGCCCGCACGGGCGGCGTTGGACCAATGCCACCCGACGGCCAACCCATTCCTCGAGATCATCGGAGCCGGCGGCGACGACGGTTCCAGCGATCTCGTGTCCGAGTACGTCCCCCGGCGTGGCAGCGAGCTCGCCGCGCCGGGCCAGAGCGTCGTGGCCGCACACCCCGCAGGCGCCCACCCGGACCAGGAATTCGCCCGGTTGTGGCCGCGGTACCGGCATCTCATCCAGCTCGAAGGCTGATGTGGCGGGTCCGGGTCGGGCCAGTTTCACAACGCGCATCGTGAGGGGAATGTTCAAGCTTTGCATCGCGGTGGTACTTCTTTCGCTGATCTACTTCAGTGCATCACAGGGCATGTTGGGCTCGCCCGGCGTCACGGCGTGGGCGCCTTCTCATTGTGGCGGGCGGAGTTCACAGGGGAACGTCGATTATCTGAGGACACAAGATCCTTGGTTGCGTCCTGCTCGCTGAGGAGGTCGCGGCCAGCGGTCTCCGGGAGGAGCTTGTACAGGACGAATCCGCAGATGACGGCCACACCGGAGAGGAAGAATCCCGGTGCGTAGTCGAGTCCGGTCCACAGGACCAGCGAGGCCCCGATCAACGGTCCGAAGCCCGAGGGTGCACCGACCCCCAGATTGAATCCGACCGAACCGCTGGTGAGCCGGGTCGAGGCGGGGAACAGCTCGATCAGGATCAGCGATGTGTTGGCGTTGATCGGTGCCTGGATGACCGCATAGACCAGGAGAGCGAGGATCACGGCGACGGTGCCGCCGCTGCCGAGCGCGATGAACATCGGAATGCCTAGCAGTGCATGTCCGGCACACCCGAACAGGATGGTCCGCCGGCGACCGAACTTGTCCGAGAGCTTGCCGGCGAGCGGGCACAACGCGGCGTACACGATCAGGCCGATGCACGTCAGGAAAATCGCGTGGGTTCTCGGGAAGGCGGCGGTGACGGTCAGGTAGTTGACCATGTAGGAACCGAGGTAGAACAGGCCGACGCCGCAGATCCACGAGAAGCAGAAGGTGATGGCGATTGCCTTGGCCTGGTCACGGCGGAAAGCGTCTCGTACACGGGATTTCGGTCGGTCTTCCTCACTCTGGAGCTGCTGGAAGATGGGTGTGTCCTCGAGCCGACGCCGGATGAACAGCCCGATCAAGCTGAGCGGAGCGGCGAGAAGGAAGGGGATACGCCAGCCCCAACTGGCCAGCTGATCGTCCGTGAGAGCTGTCGCGAACCCGAGCGACAGCAGGCTTCCGAAGACCAGCCCTATGGCCGCACCGGTCGACGGCAGGCTGCCCCTGATACCACGATTGTTCGGGCGGGCTGTTTCGATGAGGAACGCCGAGCTGGCGCCCCACTCGCCACCGACGGACATGCCCTGCACGCAGCGCAGCAGCACGAGCAGAATGGGAGCCAAGATTCCGATCTTGTCGTACCCGGGGAGCAGTCCGATCATCGCGGTGGCCACGCCCATGATCAGAATGCTGATGCTCAGAGACGCCCTGCGGCCTGCGCGGTCCCCGATCAGGCCGAAGACCAAACCACCGAGCGGCCTGACAATGAATGCGACGCCGAAGACGGCGAGGGACTGCAGCAACGAGACCGTGGCGGTGTCGGACGGGAAGAACGTCGCGCCGATCGCGATGGCGAAGAAGCCATACAGCGCGAACTCGAAGTACTCGAGGAAGTTCCCGATGAGACACGCGATCGCAATGCGGACCTGTGTCCCCCTGCTATGAATGTCGTTGCTCATGAGTGCTCCTGACGGGAATGGGCGGCGCGAGACGTCCGGGACGATCCGGCTTCTGGGCGCCGGATTCGGGAATCACAGGTAGACCGGATCCCTCGGGTTATGGAAACGTCATTCAAGAACTCGAAGCGCCGCTCTGCGCGAACCGGACACTTTCCGGTTGCACGATCATCGCCGAGGCGACGAATGCCGCTCTGTAGCAAGATATGTGAGCTCACAGGAACTCCCAGCCGGGTCGTTCGGACACGCATGCCTCGTAGGCAACGGGGTCGATGGTCTGGTAAACCCCCAGGACGCTCGTGCCGTCGTCGCGTGTGACGCGGCAGAGGTGCTCGTCGAGTCCACGGACGCCGATCCGCGTCTCGGGGCGGGTCAGGTCCAGCGTCTCGCCCTCGGTCATGTCCGGCCCGTCGTACCCGCCTTGGTGGATGTCACCACCTGGAGTTCCGCCATACATGCCGCAACGAAGAAACGCTGTCTGCTGACCGATCTTCTCGTAGTGCAGCTGGGCCTTCTCGCCCGTGGCGAATTCGTAGTCGACGATCGCCTCGGCGAATACCTGGGTATCGGGCTCGAAGCGCAGGCGCCGCGTGGGCTTGAGGACCTTCGTGCACCCCTTGCGGGTGTCACCGAAGGGGTAGTAGAGGCGGTCTCCCCACAGGGTCCAGTCTGGGAAGGCGACGAAGGCATTGCCGTTGGTTCCGACATGAAGTCGACCACCCAGCGCCATCGAGGGCCCGCCCACCCCACGTCCGGTGCCCCAGTGCCGGTCGCGTGTGCCTGCCGACCCGGGGTCAAGCTCGAACCGTTCACCGTCGACCTCGACCCAGCCCGATACGTCACCGAAGCCCTCGAAGCCGCTGGTGACATCGTTGCGGCGGCCCGGCGGGATTCCGGCGGCCGAGTTCGACAGCGGTTCGCGGAAGACTTGGCGGGTGGTGTCGGTGAACGTGATGTCGTAGCTGATGCCCCACTCGTTGGGCTCCAAGATGTATCGCCACTCGCGGAGGCCGCGAATGATGACGGGAGCGATGGGGCCCACCTGGAGATCAGCTCGATCGGCGCCGACCTTGCGGAAACTGCGCACGGCCGTGTGCCGGCCCCGCACGTTGACGATCGCGTACGCCTCGGCGCGGTCCAGATTGGGGTAGAAGCTTCCGCCGGTGGCGACGACGATGTCGCCAGTCGCGTCGTGGGAAACCATCCAATAGCGTTCGTAGGCACGGGGGTCGCCGGTCCACATGACCCGTACCGGATCGGGTGTCTGGTGGATGAGATAGTCGTCCAGTGGGGTGAGCGGAAATTGCTCGGCAAAGTGTTTGTCGTCAGCGATCAGGCTGGAGTGGTCGCTCATGGGATCTCCTGTATTGGACGTCAGGTGGGGTCGACGACGAGTCGCGCACGTAGATAGGCGCCGATCGCCTCCCGCTCCGGACCTGCGGGCAGTTCATGAATCCGGCTAGTCAGGTGCGCGCGAAGCGCCTCGTTGCTGGCAGCGGCTGCAGCAACATCGTTCGAATCGTGAGGATCAGGCTCGGCGATGCCGAGCAGTTCCGCTAAGCGACGGTTATCGGTCTGCAGGAAGGGCAGGGCGCGAGCCCACGAGGCCTCGACCCTTTCGATGAGCCTGCGTGCATTGCGTGCGAGCTCGGCAACGCCTGGCGACGTCTCCGGGTCCCCTTCGGCGAGACGAAGCAGGCGAGCGGCACCGTTGAGTTGTTCATCGATCGTCGGTCTCACCGGAAGTCCTCCATGACGGTGTCGAGCAATGTGGAGAGCACGCGAGTGGTGGGCTGGTAAGGCTCCTCGGCTCGTTCCTCCAAAAAGGCCCGAAGGCCACTGACCTGCATCACTGCAGTTTTGAAAGCCGAGAACGCGACCCACCACCGCAGTGCTGAGCGGTCCACCTGACTTCCGGTTGCACGTTCGTAATGCTCGATCAGATCTGGTGCTTCCCAACTGCCTTCGATCGTGTGCTCGGTCGCGCGGAGGGGCTGGGTGACCCAGCCGAGGTCTTCGAGCGGGTCGCCGAGATGGGCAAGTTCCCAATCGAGGAGCGCGGTCACCTCCGAGCCGTCGAGCAAGATGTTGCCGGGCTTGTAGTCCGCGTGGACGAGAACAGTTCCGGTCGAGCGCGGCGCATGCTCGCCGAGCACGACGATCGCGTACTCGAGTTCCGGATGTGGTTCGAGTTGATCCTCACGCAACACCGCGGCCCAACGATCGAGCTCGGCCTTCGCGGCCTCCGGGCCCGGGTCGGTGAGGGTCGTACCCAGACCGAGTTCTCGCCAGTTGACACCGTGTACTGCTGCCAGCAGTTCACAGAACTTTCGGCCTAGGTCTATCCGTTGATCCAGGGCACGAGTCTCGTCGCGCAGCACTCGGTAGTAGCACGTGCCAGGCAGGCGACGCATGATCAACGACGGGCGCCCCAACATGTGGCCATCGTCATCGAGCCAACGCGCGACAGGGGTTGGCAGGCCGCTGTTTTCGAGAGCGCGTAGCACCTCGAACTCCACCGCGCGCTCGGTGTCGATGAGTCCGCCTTCGGGGTCGGTCCGCAGGATCAGCGGCTCGTAATGCTCACCTCCGGAGGAATCGACGGTGATGAGGTCGAATAGCCAGTTGTCCCGGGAACGACCGCTGCCGGCCCGGCGAAGATCGGTGATGTGTCCGTCGCGGACGTCGACGTGGTCGGCGAGGAACGCGCCGAGTCGTTCCGCGACGGACGCCGACGTGGCTATGCCGTCGTCAACGGCCACTGTTGGTGTTGTGCTCATTGAGCTTGCCCTTTCTGAAGTGCGTCGCGGTGATGAGGAGCGGCGATCGCGATCAGGGCCTCCGCCCTTTCACGCAGGCTGCGGCCGCGGAGATCGGCAACGCCGTACTCGGTCACGATGAAATCGACCCCGGATCGGGGAGTGGTCACTGTAGCTGTATCCAGGCGAGTCACGATGCGCGAGAATCGGCCCGCCGTTGCTGGCAACGCGATCATCGACCGGCCGCCGGTGGATCGCTGCGCGGCACGAAGGTACTCGGCCTGTCCTCCGATTCCGCCGATGTAGCCCGTCGCGATCTCCTCGGCATTGACCTGGCCGCTCAGATCAACCTGTAGGGCAGAGTTGATAGCGACGAAGTGATCGACCTCGCCACGTGCTGCCGGACCCGACACCGTGTTCACCGGGCAGATCTGCACGTCGGAGGCCGACACATAGTCATAGAGAGCGGGGGATCCTGCGGCTTCGCTGATCACCACAGCGTCCGGGCCGGGCCGCAAGCACCCGGCAGAAGCGAGGTCCAGCAGCCAGTCCCCGGCCAGCGTGGAGCGCACTGCCAGGCCTCGATGCTCGCGGAGAGCGACACCGACCGCGGAGGCCATCGCGCCGATACCCAGCTGTACGGTCGCGCCATCTGGAATGAGGTCGGCAACGTGCGCTGCGACCTGACGATGGACGTTGTTGATCTCCGGCGTGTCCACGACCGGCAGAGGCCGTGAGGTGTGGACGACAGCGTCGAACGTCGAGGCCGGCACGCGGGGTGCCGAGGTGACGGGCACCTGGTCATTCACTTCCGCAATCACCACACGCGCGCGATTGAGCAGATCGAAGGTGTGATCCACAGCCATTCCGAGTCCATGGGATCCGCTCGCGTCAGCCGGCGTCACTTGTATCAGCACAACGATGTCTTGGCCGCGCTGCGGTAATACCCGGGGCAGATCGTCGAAGTGTGCGGGGATCACCTCGACGTTGCCGCGGTGAACAGCTCCGCTCAGCGGCCCGAATCCTCCGAATGACACGATTGGTAGTTGAGATGGCTTGGTCAAGACTTCGCTGTGCGACAGTCCGACGAAGAGTTCGACCTCGGCAGGGCTCGTGGACAGCAGGCACTCCAGCAGGGCGCTGGGTTCGCCCACTCCCTGCGCGGCGACAACTAGGTCTCCAGGCCGGAGCAGTCCGGTCCAGTGGCCCTCGCCATGGATGCCCGGGTCATCGATACGGACCACTGACACGTTGTCGAGCCTCCTTAACTAGTTGAACCGAGTGAAGGCCCTTTGGGACGTTCCGAGAATCCGAATAGCGCTTCGTGATTCTGAATGCAATCTATGTCGACGATCGGCAATGGTCAAGGGTCGAGTGCTACAAGTACTGGAATCTATGTTCGTAATTCGGAAACGGCGACTAAAATGCGAAGTAACCGGTTCCGGCATTAGTCAGGTGGAATGAGCAGTAGCGACCGATACTCGCGAACCTTCGATGTGCTGGAGTTGCTCGCGGGCCGACCCGACGGAATGACCGTCACGGAGATCAGCAAGCGGCTCGAACTGCCCATCAGTAGTAGTTACAACCTGCTGCAACGCGTGGTCACGACGGAGGTCGCCAGCGTCACCGATGACCTCCGGTATTCACGCGGCCCCGTTCCGTGCGCTCGAGATCCGGATTGTCGACGGCCTCGAGGTGCGGGCGGTAGCTCGACGTCGGCTCCTCGAGCTGACTCGTGAGACCGGTGACGACGTTTACCTCGCCGTCCCGTTCAGTCGCCACGTCGCCTACGTCGACCGATTCCCCCCCAGTCACTCTTCCTCCATGCCACCTCGGTCGGAAAGCTCTCCGCCACCTACGACGAGCAGCTGCGTCGCCGCCTGTTCAGCCAGGCACGGCCCCACCTGACCGAGCGCACTCTCACCGAACCCGAAGAGCTTGAAGCCGAGCTCGAACAGATTCGCCAACAGGGCTACGCCACGAGCCGCGAAGAGGCCAATCCGGCGTGGTCGGAATTGCGGTTCCACTTCGCACCGACAGCGTCATCGCCGCGATACACATCTCCGCCCACAGCGCACAGATGACCACAGAAGAAGAGACGCGACTACTGACCCGCAGCCCAAGTCGCGGCCGAGCAGATCGAGCGGAACCTGGGCCGAACCTCAAGCATCGACATCAACGCCACGACAGAAGAACCTTGAGCTGTGAGCTAGTGGCTCGTCTGGCAACCTTGGCCGGACAATGCGGGTATTCGGTCCACGTCCGGATCGGTGAGTCCGGCGCGAAGTTGGTCTTTGGTTCGGCGTGGGCGTTGCGCCATCGCATGTAGGCGGCGATGGTGGCGTTCTGCTCGGCGTGACTGCGGTGATCGGTCCCGTCCAACGCGAAGTACCGCAGCGCGGCGAACTCGGACTCGATCCAGTTCAGCCACGACCCGTAGGTCGGAAGGAATACCAACTCGACATCGTTGGCGGCGGCTTACGCCTTCACTGTCGGGTGCCGGTGCGGGGAGAAGTTGTCGAGGACGACGTATAACCTTTTCCCCGGGCCACCGGACTCGCAGCACGTTGAGCAGGCCCCGGAACTCGCGGCAACGCTTACGTGACCGGATTCGGTAATACATTCTGCCGCTGGCCAAATCAAGCGCCGCGAGCATGTGCATCACACCGTCGTAGCGGTGGTACGTGGCCCGATGCCGGTGCGGATGGGTGACCGGCCGCCGCCAGCACTTGCCCTTCGAGGCTGCAGGTTCAGCGGGCCGAACTCGTCGACACAGACCACCCGGCCCGTCGGCCGGTGGCCGGTCGTATAGGTCCAAGATCGCCTGCATTCTCGTCAACAAGTCCGGGTCGGTCGACACCTCCGCTGTGAAATATTGCGCCGTCGAGTCCGCCGGGACCGCGTGCCGCTGCGGCCGCCCGCAGCGCATCGCTGACCAGCCCGGTGCGCATGTGATCGGCGATCGACTAGCCCGCAAACCGCTTCGAACACAGGTCCAATATCGTTGCCAGATAGAGGAACTGATTGTCCCCGACGGGGACGTAGGTGGGGGTACCTCCCTGCACGAAGTGCTTGGGGGAATGTCCCCGACGTACTTGGTGTTCGGCGTGCTCGCGGTGAAGTCCCGCCGGATCAGATCCGGCACCGCGGCCGCGTCCGGGTCCGGGACGGTGGTGCGGACCGTCTTGCGCAGGTGCACGCCGACGATCCCGTGCTCGCGCATCACCCGTTCGACCCTTGTGGTTCACCTCGATCCCGGCGCCCCGCAGCTCGGCGGTCACCCGCGGCGCCCCGTAGGTGCCGTCGGAGTCGGCATGAATCACACGGATCCGCTCGGCCAGCTCCTCGTCGGCGCGGGCGCGTTCGGCGCGGGCCGGTGCGGCGGACCGCCACCGGTAGAAACCCGAGCGGGAGACTTCGAGGATCTGGCACAGCCACTTCACCGGAACGGTGTCACGGTGGTCGTCGACGAAATGGAAGCGGCTCACCAATTCGTCTCGCCCGCGAAATACTTCGCGGCCCTGCGCAGGATCTCCCGCTCGGTCTCGAGCTTCCGTATCCGGGCCTTGAGCAGCTTGTTTTCTTCCTCCAACACGAACTCGGACGATACCTCGCCCACCGGCGACGCCCCGTGGGACGGGCCGGCGGCCGCACCCGTGCGTTTGCGTTCGGCACGCACCCCGTTGCGTAGGGTTACGCGGCTGACTCCCAGGTCGTTGCCGATGCCCTCGAATGTGTTGCTCGGATCTGACAAGTACAACGCGACGCATCGGCCTTGAACTCCGCAGTACGCCTTCATCATCAGTGAAATCTCTTCCTCTGGGCCCTCACGGCCCAGTGTTCACGATGTCCACACTCAAGGGGGAACCCCCATGTGCGGTTGCGGCGGTCAAGACCGACCAGGAAGGTGTCGGGAGTGTGCGGGCGTTGCCTTTCACCACCAACCATCACAGTTGCCCGCCGTGAGCGTATGTGCGGTGGGCGCAGGTCGTCGCCGCGTTCGACGCGGCCGGGAGGCCGGGGGTGATCCGGTTGCTGCGCACCGCACCGGCGTTCGAGGGGCATGTGTGCCGGGCCGGGTTACCGCGGATGAAGGCACGGGCGCCGTTGTTCCGGGCGATCGCCAAGAACGGCAACCTTTCGATCGCGGCGTTGTCGGGGGCGTCGGTGCCGGTCCGAACAGCACCAAGACGAATCAGGGCACCCCTGCTGAGATGGGTTCACCATGCTCCGAATACCGCACCTTCGAATATCGACAGTCCGCCAGTAGTACGCCGACCCCGACACCGCAGCGGCAGGGCTGGGTAACAGCCCCCGCGGCTGGTCGTACCCCGCCGATACCGGCACGATTGGACGAACCCCGCCGATACCGGCACGATTGGACGCTGTTCGCCGACTGTTGCGAAGCCTGCGATCACCGGGCGTTGCCGACGCACCCGAGCGTGCTGGTCGAGTTCCTCGCCGACCATCCGACAGCCGAAGGCACCCAGCGGCGCCGGGTGACCGCCATCAACGCCGTCCACACCGGTGCGGGGTTGCCGGAACCTGGCCGCGCCGAGACGATCCGGCAACTGCTCAGCACCGCCCGAGCCGACCGGCTGGCTCGGGTGGGGGAGCGGGTGGCGGACGTCGTGCCCCGGATCCCGGTGACGGGGTGGCCGGGTGGCGTGTTCGGACGCCGCGACGCCCTGATCCTCACCCTCGCCGCTGCGGGCGTGAGCTTCGAACAGATCGCCCGATTACGCCGCACCGACATCATCACCGAAGACGATGCGCTAATGGTCCGGGTAGCGGAGACCTGGCTCCGAATCCCCACAGAGGAAGTGAATTCGGTTGATGTGCATTCGAACTGGATAGAAGTGCTGGGGTTCCTGGACCGGTATCCGAGCACCCGGCTACTGGCCGCCCGCCTCGATGCGAATGCAGATCTGACCGCGTTCACCGACCATGCTCGCTGTGACGATCGGCCGCTACTGACGATCGACCGCTGGGGGCACACACCCTTCGCCCCGACCCCGCTGACCGGGCACGCCGTTGCGGCAATTGTGCGTGCGCACTTGACCGGGCAGCCGCCAGTGCACAGAGGACCCCCGTCGCGGCGACCCCCATCGTCAGCTGAGGCGCAGAAAACCTTGTACGTCGCCGAAATTGAGTTGGAACAGGAGTATTACGACCGGGGCGTTGCGCCCCGCCGGGACGCCCACACTCACCTTGGGGACGTGACTGACCTTCTCGACAGTGTCGAAGACGAAGCGGATCGACTCCTCGCCGACCTGCTCGTGATCCTCGGCAACATCGACGAGGAATGATTGCTGGCTGTGTGCACGCACCATCCTGCATGTGGCTGCCCAGTAGATACGATCCAGTGAGAAGCCGTGATTGGCTACTAAACAGGCTGCGGGCATCTGATCCTGTACAGTCACGATCTGTTCTGATCGATGCCGTCCACAGCAATGGTGTTGGCGAGACGATGGCAACTCCTCAAGGTTCACTCAGACGGCAACGACCCATAACTCCATGCGGATCAGCACCGACACGCGATCGGACTTACTCACTGAGCTGCGTTCTAGCGAAGGTCGGGAAGGGGGCCACCGGCCTATTGTTGGCGTGTCCCCACCGCGCAGGAGAAGCGTGGCGGGGCACTCCGAAACCACACACGAGGGAGTGAGCGGATGCCTCAGCCGCAAGACGGCGGTTCCGAACCGCGGCGTCTCGGACCATTTCGTCGTCGGGTTGCGACAGATGCGCCGGAAATTGCCACGCCGACGAGCCTGACTCGCTATGTCGTGGATGGGCGCATGATTCGGGCTCCACGTGATGCGGCGGTTGCCGACACGCTGCGGTTCGCGCAGAAGGTACCGGGCCGGTTGGCGCTCTGTCTCTATCCGACGCCGTCGGCGGAGGACATTGAGGAACTGGCCGAAGCATGGCAGTTGCATCCGCTTCTCGTCGAGGATCTTCAGCACGCGGGCCAACGCCCGAAGCTGGAACGGTACGGGAATGTGCTGTTTCTGGTGGTGCGCTCGGCGCGCTACCTCGACGACGTCGAGGATGTCGAGTTCGCGGAGTTCCACGTTCTGGTTCGCGCGAACGCGGTCGCAGTGTTGTGTCAGGACGGGCGCTGGATCGACGGTGCAGACGAATCGAGCTTGGCCGAGACTATCGAGGAAGACAGTGACCGCACTCTGCGGGACGACGAAAACCTCTTCGCCCTCGGCCCGGAGGCTGTTGTCTACCGCCTGCTCGATCCCGTGGTCGACGGGTACCGGCCGGTCCTGAACGGACTTGCCATCGACAAGGAACAAATCGAGAAACAGGTGTTCAGCGGCGACCCCGCGGTCACTGAGCGGATCTACCGCCTCAGTCAGGAGGTCATCGACCTGAGTCAGGCGACCTCACCGTTGGTCGATGTACTCGGAGCCCTCAGGAGGGGGCACGTTCGATACGAGATTCCCGAACCTTTGCAGTCTTATCTGCAGGACGTCGCCGATCACCTGACCACAGTGGACACGCAGGTGTCCGGGCTGCGTGATGCACTGACCCAGATCCTGACGGTGAACGCGACGCTTGTGGCACAGCGGCAAAACGAGGACATGAAGAAGATTTCCGGGTGGGCGGCGATCCTGTTCGCGCCCACCCTGGTCGCGGCGATCTATGGGATGAACTTCGACGACATGCCGGAACTGCACTGGGGGTTCGGCTACCCGGCTGCTGTCGTCGCGATGGTCGCCTTCGCCGCGGTGCTGTATTGGACGTTCAAACACAAGAAATGGATGTGAATACGATGGGGGTCTGCGATCATCCCCCGGGTAGCCGACGGAAGTAGCAACTGCTGTCCCCGGATCACGAACCCATGCATGATCGCCGAAGCGTTGTACTTGCGTTCCAGTTAGAGTAGGTCCGGAATTTACATCAGCGTCGGGCTACGTGTGTGCCGAAATGCCTTCCGGCGGCCATCCGGGTAAGTACTTTTCCGGGGTCACGCGGATCGTGTTCAGGAATTCAGCCACCATGCGGTAGAGCCCGATCAGCATGACAACTCGACCAGCTGCGGCGAGCTCAGTAGCTGCGCGGGTCATCGAAAGCTCCCCGTTCGAAAGCTCCCCGATAGACGTCGCACCGTTCGACGTCGCACCCTTCGACGTCGCACCGTCGCCGGCACGACCAGGCGTGGAACGGTCCAGCCTGTCATTTTGAGTATTTGTGGCAATGAGGTACAGCCTCCCCGTCTCCGGGCCGCTCGCGGTCGGCGGGGAGGCAGCGTTATGAAGCCGACGGTCACGGTGCGGTGCATCAGTTGTCGCCGGGCAGTGCGTGAGGTCGTGCTTGTTTTGCGCCAGCGGGGCCGGGCGCAGCACAGATGCCCCGCGATCGCGGGGCGTCTTGTGATTGGTCCTTCCGGCGGTCCGACAATTCCGCCTGCCTGTTCACCGGTCCGGGGAAGAGATGGGAGACATGGGCGGCATTGCCGAGCACAGACCTCGTGCAATGCCGACCATGCGGTGTCGGCCCCGGATCCACCCGTGCCGACACAGGCTGGGGCCCAGATATTCGGGCCACCTGGTGATTACGTCATCGTTGTAAGCAGCAGCTGCGCTGCCGGCGCACCGATTTCGTCGAGATTTGCGCGGTGTGCTGGCCGCGGGTCACTGCGTGCTTGGTACGGACGAGATGAGCCGGCGGGGTGTCTTTTCGGAACGCGAGGCCGGGAGCCGGACGGTCCGACGGCGGAATGGTCGGCGCGGGACGGAAGCCCGCACCGACCTGGGGCTGCCACACGGGTCGAACCGCACATACATTCTGGTGGGTGGTCACAGTCGCCGTGCCGCGTGTGTGTCTGTGTCCAAGGCGTCGCGAGTGTCCGGGCGAGCCCCATTACCGACATGGTGGTGGTTATCGAGGGCCCATGCGCAGGGCGCCGTCCAGACGAATGGTCTCACCGTTGAGGTAGTCGTGTTCGACGATCATCTGGACGAGTTGCGCGTATTCGGCGGGCTGTCCGAGGCGGGAGGGGAACGGGACACCGGCCTCGAGTCCCTTGCGGTACTCGTCGGTGACGCCGGCGAGCATGGGGGTGTCGATGATGCCGGGGGCGATGGTGTTGACGCGGATGCCGAACTGCGCGAGGTCGCGGGCAGCGGGGACGGTCATGCCGTGCACGCCGCCCTTGGATGCGGAGTACGCGATCTGGCCGATCTGGCCTTCGAAGGCGGCGACGGAGGCGGTGTTGACGACGACGCCACGCTGCCCGGATTCGTCGACGGTGTCGGTCTTGGCGATGGCGTCGGCGGCGAGGCGCATGACGTTGAAGGTGCCGAGCAGGTTGACGGTGATGACGGTGCGGAACAGTTCGAGGTCGTGGGGGCCCTTCTTGGACAGGATGCGGCCGGCCCAGCCGACGCCGGCGCAGTTGACGACGATGCGGAGCGGCAGACCGGACTCGACGATCTTGTCGATCGCGGCCTGGACCTCGTCGCCGCTGGTGACGTCGGTGGCGAGGAGGGTGACGCCGTCGGGGACGTTGTCGCCGGCGCGTTCGATGGACTGCTGCAGGTCCAGTCCGAACACGGTGGCTCCGGCGTCGGCGAGACGCTTGGCGGTGGCGGCACCGAGGCCCGAGGCCGCTCCGGTGACCAGTGCAGCGGATTGTGTGATCTTCACCTGTTCAATCTGGACCGTGGTGTAGGGCCAGGTAGCTTCGATGGCTCGGGCAGGCCGGCGAGCCCGTCGCAGCAGGTGATGAGCACGTCCTTGATGCCGCGATTTGCGAGTTCGGCGCATACCCCGGCCCAGAACGTGGCAAAAGCGCACATGTTCGTGCGAACGTGTGCGAGGTGGCGCCTGAACTGTCACGGGTTCGGCAGCCGGGCGGTATCGACGCGGTCGGAGAGGTAGGCGATGACGGCCTCGTTGGTCATGCCGTAAGCGGCGGCGACGAGTTTCGCATCGACCGTGCCGACGAGGTCGACCAGCCGGGTGGAGCGCAGGATTCTGGGTTGAATACCGACCGCGCGCAGGGTGTGCTTGATGTAGGAGTCGGAGGCGGCCGTGCGGGTGGCCTTGGTATGCCTGGTGATCAGCGCATGGGAGTTTCTGCTGCCAAGGTTCCGACGGTGCAGGCAACGGTGCAGCGCGGTCCAGGTCCACGGGTTCAACGGAGTGGGCTGCGGCCGACGTCCCAGCCTGATGCGGTGCTGGAGATGGTCGATTTCGTCGTCGGTGAGGTGCTGCAGGTCTTGGGTGGTGGCGCCGTGCAGCAGGGCGGCCAGCCCGACGAACCCCTCGTGCGGGTGTACGTGGGCGTCGGTGCTCCATCGCCGGAATAATTTCGCTCTGGTGCTCGACGGAAAGCGTCGGTCCGCGGAATGCCATGGTCTGCGGCGCTTGCACCCCTGCGGTGGGGTCGATGAGCAGCAACCGTCGGCGCAGCGCGTAGCGGCAGAACTGCCGCAGGCCGGTCAGATAGAAGGAGCGCCGGCGGGGATGCGCGTGCAGGAACGCTTCGATGTCGCCGACATCGACGACGGCCCAGTCGGTTTGCCGCGGCGGGTGGTCAGAAACTCGGTGAAGTCGCGCAGAGCGGTCAAGCGCGCTTCGAGTGTGGCGTGCCCGCGGGGGTGGGTGCCGGTGCGGCGGGCGCGGTCGCGGCCGGCGACCAGGTGCTCGGCGAACCCGATTACCGCCGGTTGCAGTGGTGCGGGCACCGCGTTGATGCGGGACTGCCGTCGACTGGCCGCGCGGCGTTCCTCCCGGTCCGGCGGCAGTGCCAATTTGCTCGCGGAGGAAGTCCTCGAGGGCCCGCGCGAGGGGCAGGTCGGCGGCGACAGCGTCCAGTAGTGCCTGCGGATGCACCGGGGCATCGTCGGTCAGGTGCTTGCCGAGTCGGGTGAGCATGGCGCACGCGCGGCTGGGGTGATGGCGGCCGACCAGGTAGGCGGCGAAGGTGCCCAGCCAGCATGGCGGATCTTCCAGTGCATCAGTTAGATTGGCCGCGCGGACGGTGATCCTGTACGGCGAGCGTGCCCAACAGCATCGGCATCGCCCAGCACCGTAGAGCCGGGTGACCTGGCCGCAGTCGACGCAGGCCGCGTCTGGATTCGGTGGCCGGCCCGGATGTGAACACGGGCCGCACCAGGCGGCGTTTGGAGCAACGCGAGCAGTCGGCTCGATCGGCGTCTCGCCGCTGACGCCGGGGACATTCCTTGCACAGGTCACGGTCGACGAACAGCACCGGGGCCTGGCACTGCCGGCAGGTGCACGAGCAGCGCACGCAACGACCGGTGCGCGGCTGCAGCACCCGGTCGGCACCGCAGCCCGGGCAGCGATGTTTGATTGGAGCATGCGAGGCCGCCCAGTGGCAGCGTGCACACAGGTCACGGTCGGGTTTGTCGACCGCGCGGCCGCAGCGGCGGCAGTCCCGGATCCGGCGGGTCATGCTCAGATCGGCGGCATCGACCGGCCCCGCCGCGACGCGTGCGTGTCGTTCGCCGCGACCCTGGTCGGGCTCGACGAGATCGGTTGTGCGACTGGGGTGGTATCGATGTCGAACAGGTCGTTCGGTGTGCAGTCCAGGGCGGTGCACAGCGCGATCAGGGTGGTCAGCTTGATCTGGCTGGGTTGTTTGGTGAACAACGCCGACACCGACGCCGAGGACAGTTCCAATCCGGCCTTCTCGGCGAGCAGCCGTTGCAGCTGGGTGCCGGTCCAGGCCTCGCGTTGGGCGGCGGCCATCCGGAGTTTCCACCTGATCTGCATGCTTACTCCTGTCCGGTCAACTCGGTCCACGCCGCCGAGATCGCGCGTTGGTAGGCGTCTTCGATGAACGTTTCCGACGGGCGCACGTACCGCATGGTCGACGCGACCAGCGGAACGTTCGGTACTCGACCGGAATTTCAACGACCGAGCCAGGTATGTGCGGTCCGTTCAGTTACGAAGTGTTGGAGCTGAACCGGACCTGGTGGGTGACCACGGCGTCCGGGGCCGTCTACGACATCGTCACCGGCGCCTCGGCCGGTGGCGGCTACATGGCTGGCGGTGGTTACGGCGGCCACCACGGTAAGTCGTTGGGCCGAGAGCGCATCGAGAGCGAGGTCTATCCGATCGACGGATCCGTGACCCAACGCACGCTCGATTCCTCACTCACCGACCGGTTGTGCGCGTTCGTTTGGGATGGGCGGCCGGGCTCGGCCATTTTCGTTCGCGTTGAGTGGGTCCTCCTCGTACGCCTACTCCCGGACACTCCGCCGAGCGGAGTCGCGTCAGCGTCGTAGGCGGCCGAGTAGATCGACGGTGCCGCGCGACGGTTCCGCCGCAAGTTCGGCCAACCGGTCGCGGCAGGCGCGAAACAACTCGAGCACTCGGTCGTCGTGGCCGAGGTCGCCGGCGATTCGCATCGCCAGGCGCCACGAGCTCTCGCGGTACGGCGAATTGTTGAGCACGGCGCGGACCCGATCGTCTGCGCCGAGTAGGTCGCCTGCCTCGTAGGCCGCCTCGGCCGCCTCGGCGCGAAGGGACTCGCGCTCGAGGTCGAGTTCGCGGCGGATTTCGGCGGCCCAATCGGCAGTGCTACCGGGAAGGTAGTCTGTACCCGACATCGAGATGGCGCGATCCAGCGCGATGAGTCGGTTCGGTCCCCGCGTCAGCAGCGACTCGGCGGCCACGTCGGTGAACTCCACATAGTCACTGAACACGGCGGGCATCGCACATCTGAGCCTCCCGTCCACCACCTCGACACAGTTCGGGCCGAGCACGTTCCGCAGGCCGCCGAGTGCTCGGCGAAGGTACGCCTGGGCGCGGTCGTCGGTGCTCCCGTCGAACAGGTGGTACAGGACCGCCGAGCGTGGCACCCCGTCGCGGTGCCGGGGCAGCGTGAGGAAAGCCAGTAGTTCGGTACTTCGGGAGAGTTTGGGATCGACCTCCCGGCCGTCCAGCTCGATGCACTTCTTGTCGAGGTCGCGGATCCTCACCACGGGTAGGCCCAGGTCTGTTCGCGGTTGCGAGCGCCGGCGTCGAGAAAGCAGGCCACGGCCGAGCCGTCGCCACCCGGCGGGGGCACAGGATTCTGTATCGAGACGACGGGACAGGACGAGGGGGAACTCACTTAGCGCCTGCAACAGGAGGTGGTCGGATCCCTGAATCTCAGCCGCGGCGAGGGCGGCATCGGCTGCCCGGTCGACCAGCGACTCGTCACCGGCGTGCCACGCCGCCTCGGCCAGATAGACACCGGCGAACGGGACGTACAGTTGGCGGTCCCAGCGGAGCATGTAGTCGAGTGAGTGTGTCAGATTTGTCTGTGCGGAATCGAAACGATGACTCAGAAGGTCGGCGAGCCCCATCCAGAGAGGGAGCTGCTCGACGACACGACGGTGCTGATTCGAGGTCGGGTCGCGGTCGAGTGCCGCCAGAATTCGGCGAGCGGTGCCCACGTCGTTCCGGTAGCGCAGCGCAACCGACGCGGAGAGCAGCAGATGGAGCTGGTGGCAGTAGCGACTCGAACGCCGAGCCACTTCGCCCGACTCGCTCAGTAACACCATCGCTTCCTCGTTCCGTCCTAGGTCGAGAAGCAGTTCCACCCTCATCCGATTGAGGGCAGGAGACAGCTCCGGCTCACTCCAGTCCGCGAGCAGCTCTTCGGCCTCGTGGAGTCGACCGGATGCGCGTAGCGCGCCGACCCGGCTGGATCGGGATGCGTTCCACGGTGCCGGGGCGGAATCGGTCAGCAGCGTGAGGCGTCCGTGCACGAGGTCGAAACGATGGAGCATCCCGTCGACCGCCTCTCCACAATCCGGCGAGCGGTCGCGGTAGTGGAGCTCCGACCCCACCGCATCGAGCCCGATTCCGGAGATCCATGCGTCAGTAATGGCGCTTGGTCGGGCCAACGCCAGTACGTCCATCGCATTGGCTTGCCGACCGACGTGGCTGAAGCATGCCGCCATCACCCCTACGAGACTCGGCTCGAGACCTCCGCGATCCACTTCGGTCCGATTCAGCTCGAGCAGGCGATCGGATATCTCCGCCCCTCGGGACCACGCCTCGCGGTCGACTGCGATCAACAGCTCACCGCGGATCATCGGTACCGACTGCTCCACGAAGCGGGCATCGATTCTTCCGAGCCAGCTCGCCAACAGCGCCACGTCACCGCGAGCGAGGGCACCCGGAACCGCGGCCTCGACGGCGCGCCGGGCGAGCGGGAGATCTCGCGCGGCGAAGGCCGGCTCAACGGCGTCGGCGGGGCGCCCCGAATCGAGTAGCAGCAGGGCATGCCGCCTGTGTACGTCCTCCGCGAGTACCGGGTGGTTGTCGAGGCGCCGCCGTAGGTATTGCCGGAAGCGTGGATGGCAGAGGAGTTCGCTGCCGTCCGCGGACGTCCACAGGGGTAGGAACCGCCCTCGGAAGGAGGCCATGGTCTCCTGCGCCGAGGGTAGGCCGAGACTGATCGCGGCGTCCGCGGTCACATGCTCGAGCACCGATGTGGCCGTGAGAAACCACTGTTGCGTCGCGGTCAGGTCGGCCATGATCTCCGCGGACAGGTATCCGCTCAGTGGGTCGGCTTCGCCGCCATGTCCGTGAGCGTGCTCAGGTGAGCGCCACGCCTCGAAGAGCACCCCGGTGATCCATCCGCCGGTGGCGCGCACGGCATCCGCAGGGTCGATGTGCTCGACATGGTGGAACTGTTGCAGAATCGTTGTGGCCTCGTCGATGTCGAGTGAGAGGTCGTTCTCCTCCAGTCGGCCGATGCCGCCTACTCCGAGGCTGCTTCCGACGCGCAGAGTGATGTTGCGGCGTGATATCAGGATGATGCGGGCGGAGCCGGGCAGAGCGCGCAGGAAGGCGCCCAGCGTTGTCAGCGCACCCGGCGCGTCGGCGACGACCTCGAGCTCGTCGAGCACGATCGTGACGCTCAGGTCGGCGAGCGCCTCCGCGAGCAGTGCCGCGGCTTCGACGTGCGGCACGCCTCTCCGGAGTGCCTCCGACGCGGACCGTCCGAGCCGGTCGTCGACCACGGCCACTGCGGCCTCCAGATGAGTCAACAACCGTCCGGCAGCCATGTCCGACTCGTCCAACGTCAACCACGCCACGGTATCGAGATCGGTTCGAGTGACCATGTCCACCACCGCAGTGGTCTTTCCGGATCCCGCAGTGCCCACCACCCAGACCACCGGATGGCGCGCGCACAGCGCGGCCAGGCGGTTCCGGACGCGGTCTCTGGGTACGACCCACTCGTTCAGGCGGGGCACGAGGAACTTCGGCCTCATCCAGTTGTTGCCTCCGTAGCGCTGACGACCGATTTCGCGTGGATTTCGCCCACGAGGTTAGTTTCACGGCGCACTGGCGGCAATGCTTTCCCCCCGACGCGGTGGAGGTTTGTACAGCAGATGCGGACGTCCCGTCGCCATCATGGGACGTCGCGTTGGCGACCCGTCCACACGGCCTGCCGGCGCGATGTCGGACACCCGGGAAGGCCGTCCGAACGGCACGAAACGCCCTCGAATGGAGAAAGTCACACAGCGGCCGGCGAAACGCTCTGGTCGGCCAACGGCCACCGATCCTAAAGTGCGTGACACAAGTCACTCGGCTTGCCGGGTGGGTAATGCATTACGCCGCAGCATTGCCTGCGCACATTCAACTTATGAAGGGACCTGTTTCATGCATTGGAACAAGCCTGCTGGAATGAGCCGTCCTCGGCGGCGTGCCCTGGGCGCAATCTCGATCGCCATGGCGGGTGCGTTGTCGCTCGGCGCGTGTGGCGTAGGCGCAACGAACGGTGGAGGGGCGACATCCGAGGCCCAGCTTTCCGCGGCTGCGGCCAACGTCGAGTCCTATGGTCAGGTTCCCGAGTGGACCGCCCCGGGTCCCGCGCTCGACGTCTCCCAACTGCGCGGGAAGCGCATATTCGTCATCCCGATCACCAGCGGGTCGGCGTTCGAGGTACAGGTGGAGGAGGCGGAGAAGGAGATCGCCTCGAAGCTGGGGATCGACATCACCTTCTACACGAACCAGGGCACCGTCGCCGAGTGGGTGCAGGGAATGAACGCCGCGATTGCGGCAAAGCCGGATCTGATCTTTCTCGAGTCCGCTCCCGACCCGCGTCAGCTCCAGCCTCAGCTGAAGGCAGCCGGGGAGGCCGGTATACCCGTTGTCGCCTCGCACATCTGGGACAAGGGCGACCCGAACCCTCCGGCGTGCACCGGCTGTGAGGGGCTCGATGCCATCGTTCGCGGCCCGTTCGCGGATTCGGGTCGGATGATGGCCGACGCCGTCATCAACGACTCCAAGGGCAAGGCCAACGTCCTGATGGTGGGAATTCAGGGCATCAATTCGGGCGACATCGTGAACAAGGCGCAGAGCGAGGAGTACGAGCAGAACTGCCCCGGCTGCCGGGTCAAGGAAATCACCCTGACCTTGGATCAGATCAGCGGCGGTGCGCTGCAGGCGGTTACGAGCGCACTGACGAGTGACCCCACGATCGACTACATCGTGCCGACCTTCGATATCCTCGTCACGGGGGTGGTCGCGTCGATGAACACGGCCAACCGATCCGAGGGTACGAAGGTGGTCTCGTTCGGTGGCACCTCGGATGTCATGGCTCTCCTCGCGGACCCGAAGAGCCCGGTCATTGCCGACGTCGCCGAGCCGATCAGGTGGTCGGCCTACGCGAATCTGGATCAAGCATTCCGCCTGATGCTGGGGATGGCGCCGGCCCTCGAAACCACGCCCGCGCGACTCTTCGACAAGTCGAACGTGTCGGAGGCGGGTGCTCCGGCGTACACCGGCGGCTTTGGCGACGCCTACGTCGACGGCTACCTCGAACTCTGGAGTGTGAACGGGTGAACACGCAATCCACGACACCGGAGTCGGGTCGGACAGAGGAACCGCTCCTTCAGCTCAGCAATGTGTCGAAGTCCTACGGCTCGACGAGGGCGCTGAGTGACGCGACGCTCTCGCTCAATGGTGGTGAGATTCACGGACTGCTGGGGCAGAACGGATCAGGCAAGAGCACCCTGATCAAGGTCCTCGCCGGCGTCGTGACACCGGATTCGGGGTCACTGCGCCTTCGGGGTGAGGACATCCCGCTGCCCCTCACCACAAGCGAGTCCGACCGTCTCGGGCTCAGGTTCGTCCACCAGAATCTCGGGTTGGTCGATTCCCTCAGCGTGGGGGAGAACCTCCTGATCCACCGGTTCGCGAGCGGTCACCGACACATCAATTGGGGGTCGCTGTTCGCGGAGGCACGCAGTGCGCTCGATCTGTACGGGCTCAACATCGACCCACGTGCAACAGTCGGTTCCCTGACGTCGCTCGAACGGGCACAGGTGGCGATCGCGAGAGCGCTCGCGCCGATGCGTGACGACCGAGCTGAGCGCCGGAGCGCGATACTCGTGCTGGACGAGCCGACCGTCTACCTGCCGAAGAAGGAAGTCGGCGTCCTGTTCGACATGCTAGATCGTGTGATCGACGACGGTCACGGAGTTCTCCTCGTGACCCATCGGCTGAGTGAGTTGCTGGAACACACCTCGCGGGTGTCCATCCTGCGCGACGCGCGGATCAGGGACACGGTCGAGACCTCGACCACGACGGAGAACACCCTCGTCGAGCTCGCGGTGGGCTCCGGCTGGCGTGATTCGGATTCGACCGTGCCGGCGCCTGCGAACCCGGACGGCGACACGCTCGAACACAGTGTGGCGGTGCAGGATCTGCACACCCAACATCTGAGCGGATTCGGCATGCGTCTGCGAGCAGGGCAGATCCTCGGCCTCACCGGGCTCGCGGAGAGTGGCTACGAGGAGGTGCTGTACGCGCTCTTCGGGGCATCGGACAAAGCAAGGGGTGTACTCGAACTCGATGGCACCCGGGTTCAGCTGGACAAGCTGAATCCTGCTGCTGCCATCGCTGCCGGTATCGCGCTGGTCCCGGTGAACCGGCTGGCACAAGGTGTCGCCGGAAGCGCGAGCATCGAAGAGAGCGTGACGTTGCCGGTGCTGAATCACTATTTCCGTAAGGGCAGACTCCGATTGGCCGAAGCGACGGCTGGTAGCACCGATGCCATCAAGCGCTACGGCATCGTGGCGACCGGTCCCGCCGCGCGGGTCGACACCCTCTCTGGAGGCAACCAGCAAAAGGTCCTGATCGCCAAGTGGCTTCAGAAGCAGCCATCCCTGCTGTTGCTCCACGAGCCGAGTCAGGGCGTCGATGTACGTGCACGCCACGATATCTGGCGATACGTCCGGGAAGCAGCGGCCGGATGTCCCGTCCTGGTGGCGAGCTCTGACTACGACGAACTTGCCGAGCTGTGCACCGAGGTTGCGATCGTGGCCGACGGAATCGTCCTCAAGACGCTGACCGGTGACCAACTGTCGGCAGATGTCATCGCCGCGGAAACCCTGAAACTCCCGGGCAGACCGGGCATGAGTAGCGAAGGAGGAGAGGCAGCGTGAGCATCTCCGGGGAAGCGACAGTGGAGCGGGTATCGCCCGCGCCGAAGCGATCGAAGACAACTCCGCAGCGCCGTGCGGGGCGGCGATGGGATCTCGAACCGGTGGCCTTGCCGGTGACGTGGATCGCGGTGATCGTCCTCTTTGCGATTCTGATGCCGGGGGTATTCCTGACTCAGGCCAACATTTCGTCCATCCTCTCCTCTCAAGCCGTCCTCGTGGTGGTCACACTGGCGGTGGTCATACCCTTCACCGTCGGCGACCTCGACGTCTCGGTGGGTTCGGTCGTTGGCCTCTCCGCGATGCTGACCGCAATCCTGAATGTTCAGCACGGAGTCACCGCGTGGATCGCCGTGTTGATCGCGATCGTCGTCAGCGCCGCGATCGGTCTCTTCAACGGAATCGTCGCGACCCGCATGAACGTCGATCTTCTGATCGTGACGCTGGGCACCGGAAGCGTAATCACCGGCATCACAGCCTGGATCAGCCACCAAGCGACCGTTGCAGGTGTGTCTCAGGGGCTTGTCGACGCAGTGGTGGGTTATCGAATTCTCGGGATCGCTCCGGAGTTCTACTACGCGATGATCATCGCCGTAGTGCTCTTCTATCTGTTGCATTACACACCCTTTGGTCGGCGTATGCTGATCGTCGGGCAGGCCCGTGACGTCGCGACTCTGTCGGGAATCAAGGTCAACCGAGTTCGTGTCACCGGGCTTGTGTTGTGCTCCGCCCTGGCCGGTTTCGCTGGGGTGCTGTATGTCGGGACGAGCGGTAGCGCCATGCCGACGGGCGGGGCCGAGTTGCTGTTGCCGGCGTTCGCCGCGGCGTTCCTCGGCGCCACTTCGATCGTGCCGGGTCGGTTCAACGTCTTCGGCTCCGTCATCGCGGTGTACTTCCTGGTGACCGGGATCAACGGGCTGCAACTGCTCGGTGCACAGACCTACGTTCAACAACTCTTCTACGGCGGCGCACTGGTCGTCGCGGTATCGGTCTCGTCGGTGGTCCGCGAACGTCGCAGACGACGTGGGACCGCTCAGGCGGAACTCGCAATGGAAATCGACACGGCAGCCAAGGAGGCAATCAAGTGATCACCCGAGCGGACTTCGACTTTCACGAGAACGACGGGACGGACCGTACGTGGACCGAAACGATCGGGGGCGTGTTCTCCGTGCCGGAGGCGGGCATTCTTGCCAATGTCTACGTCCTGGCGCGCCCGAATCTCGGTGTGGTCACCTCCTGTGTCAACGTGCACCAGGGCTTGTGCCCCAACCCTTACGAGATCGACTTTCACGACCCGCAAGTGCACCTCCCCTGTCCCACGAGCCTGTCTGACTTCCGCCTCGACAGCGGCCTGTCCGTGACGGTGGACGACGACTGCGGCTACCACTTCGGCTACCGCAGCGACGACGGGAAGTGCGAGTTCGACCTCGACTTCAGACCGGTGATGCAGCCGTGGGACATGCACGACGCGAGCGTGAATCCGCTGCTTCCGCCGGAAGGTGTGGTCGCTGCGAGCGAGACAGGGCTGGGGGCGGGGTGGGCGCACGGCCACTTCGACCTGGTCAACGAGATTACGGGTACTTTGCGTCTGCGCGGCCGCAACTACGACGTCCACTGCGTGGAGGGCATGGATCACAGTTGGGGTCCGCGCCCGGAGACGGGCGGCCAGGATGTCGCCGTCACATGGTTGCACGTGACCCTCGGCCCGCGTTTCGCCATGCACCTCGCAGTTGCACTCGAACTCGAGAACGGCGTGGTCACCTACGGACCGCTCCGCTTCGGCTATGTCGTTGAGGACGGGGAGTTGGTTGGCATCTCCTCCGCGGAGATCACCGCCGAGGTTGAGAACCTGATCCCCGTTCGCAACCACATTCGCGCGCGGGATTCACGCGGCAGGCGGTACGAGTTCCGCGGTGTCTCCGTCGGCGGCGCCCCGTGGTACTCCTGGAACCCGTTCACCTGCTCGTTCTCCAGCCTGATGAAGTACGAGGACGGTGCGGGGCGTGTCGGACACGCCATGATGACCGACGTCTACGGCCTCGAATTCCTCGCGGCTCGCATGTCCCGTCACGGGATCGCGGAACTGCGTAGCGCCCTCAGCGATGTGACGCGATGACCGCGCTCGACGTCGCGGCCAACGATGCTCCGTCGTCTGAGCTGGCTACTCGGCTCGCCGCGGAGTTCCAGACGGATCCCGACCTGGAGCTCTCGCTCGCACGGAAGCTGGCTCGACGGTCCGACGGACCGTACCGACCGGTCACCGCCGAGGAGCTGGCGCAGTGCCTTCGGGCAATGCTGACGGATGTGCTGCACGATGACTTCGTCGTGAGTGGTGAACGCTGGTTGACGGGCGGCGCCTCGAAGATTCAGCTCGGGTTCACGCTGGAATGGATCGGACCCGACCGTGCCCGGCGCCGGGACGACATGATCCTCAGGATGGACCCCAGCGAGTCGCTCAACACCACAAACAAGGACCGCGAGTTCGAAATGGTTCGAGCACTGAACGGGACGCTGCCGGTACCGACACCGCACTGGGTCGATGCGGAGGCCACGTGGTTCCCGGAGCCGGCGCTGGTCTACGGCATCATTCCGGGTGTCGCGAAGCCCGTTGCCGCGCAGACGGGCAGGGTCGTCGGTCTGGGCACCAACTTCGGCCCGGATCTCCGCGGCCGGCTTGCACCGCAGTTCGTCGAGAACCTCGCGGCACTGCACCTGTGCGATCTCGCGGAGGCCGGGCTGAAGAACACTGCGCGACCCGAGATCGGTACCACGCAGAACGCGCTGTGGCGGCTCAACTACGAGCGGCGGATCTGGGAGGAGGACCGAGGTGAGGATTGTGCGCTGATGGAGCTGGCCTCGGCATGGATGTACGAGAACCTGCCGATCCTCGATCGGGTCAGTGTCGTCCACGGCGACTACCGTAGCGGTAACTTCCTCTTCGACGAGGCATCGGCGAGCATCACCGGTTGGCTGGACTGGGAACTCACCCACCTGGGAGACCGCCACTGGGATCTTGCGTGGTGCATACAGCCGCTGTTCGGACATCTCGCCGAGGACGGGTCCAGCTTCCTCGCGAGCGGACTGCTCCCGATCGACGAACTGCTCGCCCGATATGAACAGGCGTCCGGGCTCGGTGTCGACGAGAAACGGCTGACCTGGTTCCGCGTGCTCATCTGTTACTCGATGATGGTCAAGACCATTGCCTCGAGTTATCGGGTTGCACGTCTTGGTCGTTCACATCAAGACGTGCTTCTGGCGCGGCTCGAGGGCTCGCGGAGCGTCATCGAACTCGAATTGTTGCGTCTCCTGGACGGAGTGGTGTGATGGATTACAGCAACATCTCGGTGCGTGCATCGATCCGAGCGCTGGAGACCGTGGTCAGACCCGCAGTGCAGGCTACCGCCGACGCTCAGGCGCAGGACCAGCTCGGCCTGGTGGTCGATGCCCTTCGATTCCTCGAACATCGGATGTCCATCCTTCCGCAGAGGGACGAATTCTCCACGCGCACAGCTGTCCACCTGGCCGGCGAGCTTGCCGGTGTGGTCGCTTCCACGGATCCGGACATCGCTGCCGAGCTGCGATCTGCATGTCGGGAGGAGGACGCCACCGGTGTGGTGCGGGACCTTCTGCGCAGCTGGCCGTCACTGGTCGACGAAGACACACGTCGCTCGATCGCGCGGCTGGTCCTGGCGAGCGAACGACGACGGGTGGAGGCCGACCGAGCGTGGTTCGCGCCGCTCGGCTTCGACCCGGAACCCGAATCCATCCCGAGTCTCACCGAGGCCTGGTCATGACGCGAGGTGGAACAATGATGCGCCGTACATCCCTGTTGCTGGACAACGACGACCCGTCGGGCAAGCGTAGGGCCGAGCTGAGAGCGAGGTTCCCGACCGATCCCAGCTTTCAACACGCGATCGACCTCAAGTTCGCCCGCCGCGCGGGCCGCGAGTGGACGGGGGTCGATCTTGACACGATGACCGCTGCTGTCCGACGTCTCGTCATTGACGAATGTGGTACGGAAGCAATGGTGACCGGCGCCCGCTGGCTCACCGGAGGTGCCTCCAAGATTCAGATGGCCTTCACCCTCGTGCTTCCCGACGAGGAACCTCGGGGGCTTCTGGTGCGGATGGACCCTGCAGAGACCCTCAACGCCACAATCAAGACGGTCGAGCGTGATCTGCTCGCCGCGATCGGTGGCGCGATCGCGGCTCCACAGGTGTTGTGGGTGGATCAGGACGCGAATTATTTTCCCGAGCCGGCCCTAGTGTGCTCGATGATTCCTGGTGTCACCAAGCCCACGGACACGGGTTCCGGCCAGGTGACCGGGCTCGGGACCAATTTCGGAGAGCGCCTGCGCGCCACCCTCGCGCCCCAGTTCGTGGACAATCTGGCGACACTGCACGGCCTGCCCGCGGACGGGATGGGGACGCCGGCTCTGACCGTGCCCGAAGTCGGAACGACGCAGAACGCTCTGTGGCGGATGAACTTCGAACGTCAGCTCTGGGAGCTGGACCGAGCGGAGGAATGCCCGCTGATGGATCTGGCGGCCCTCTGGATGGAGAACAATCTCCCCGTCCTCGACCGCGTCAGCGTCGTACACGGCGACTATCGCAGCGGCAACTTCCTCTTCGACGAGCGCTGCGGTCGGATCCTCGGTGTACTCGACTGGGAATCCGGGCACCTCGGTGATCGCCACGCTGACCTCGCCTACACGACGCAGCCGCTCTACGGCCATATCGCCGAGGACGGCAGAACTCTGCTCGCCGGGGGCCTGCTTCCGGTGGAGCAACTGTTCGAGCGCTACGAGGCGGCCTCGGGGCTGAGCGTCGATCCGAATCGGCTCCGCTGGTACTCGGTCCTCGCGAGCTACTCGGCCGTCGTCAAGACGCTCGCGACCGCGATGCGAGTCGCACGACTCGGCCGCTCACACCAGGACCCGCTCCTGGCGCGTCTCGAGGGCACGGTCCCGACGTTGCTCCGGCAGTTGACCCACCAACTCGAGGAGGTGCTCTGATGGATCACATCCCCACCACTGCTCGCGCATCGGCGCGGACCATGGACAACCTAGTCATCCCGGCGCTGCTGGAGAGCGGTGACGGACCTGCTGTCGAACAGGCGCACCTGATCCGGGACTTCCTGCAGTTCGTTGCGGATCGCGTGCACCTTGTCGGCCCCCGGATCGCATTTCAGCTACGCCATGCCGTCGGCTTGGCCGAATCGGTTGTCGTCGAGGCCGGCCACCCCACGGGCTCGGCCGTCGTCGCGCTGTCCGACGCACTCGCACAGGCCAGGGGAGCGGAGTCGCTCGAACCGGACGAACTGATGGACCTCATGGACCTGCTGCAGCGGAGGATGTTCGCCGTTGTCCGTCGGACCTCGGAGCACGGGGACGGCGTCGTGGCGGCGCGGCTGCAGCGCCTGGTTCTCGACGCGATGCGCGAGCGCGTGGAGGCGGACCGGGCGTGGCTCGCACCGATGGGCTTCGACCCCGAGCCGTCGACGATCGGTGATCTTCACGCGCTTCACGGCATCGGCAGCGAGCACAATCGCCAACCCTCGGAACTATCACAGGAGCGCCAGTGAACACACTCGACTACTCCCACTTCTACATCGGCGGCGACTGGATTGCTCCCGCCGGTCGGCAGACCCTCGACGTGATCAACCCTGCCACGGGTCAGCGGGTGGGCTCCGTACCCCGCGCCGGCGGAGCCGACATCGACAACGCCGTGTCCGCCGCCCGCAAGGCCTTCGACGACCCGGACGGCTGGTCGCGCTGGACGCCCACTCGACGCGCGGAGACGCTCGAACGGTTTGCGACCGAGCTCGAGAATCGCGCCGGTGAGATGCCGCAGCGGGTCAGCATGCAGAACGGCATGCCCATCACCGTCGCAGAAGGCTTCGAAGGCTCGTTCCCGCCTGTGATGATCCGCTACTACGCGGACCTGATGCGCGAGCTCCCTGCAGAAGAGCGCCGACCCGGATTGCTCGGCGGCACAACCCTGGTGGTACGCGAGCCCATCGGCGTCGTCGGGGCAATCACTCCGTGGAACGTTCCCCAGGGCATCTCGTCGCTGAAGGTGGCGCCGGCACTTGCCGCGGGCTGCACGGTGGTACTCAAGCCCGCGGAAGAGACCGTTCTCGACGCGATGTTGTTGGCGGAGGCGGCGCATGCGGCCGGTCTCCCGGCAGGTGTGCTGAACGTCGTTCCCGGCGGCCGCGAGGTCGGCGCGCATCTTGTTGCGCACCCCGGTATCGACAAGGTGTCGTTCACCGGATCCACCGCGGCGGGGCGCTCGATAGCCGAGACCTGTGGTCGCCTGCTGCGTCCGGTCACGCTCGAGCTGGGGGGAAAGTCGGCGGCGATCATCCTCGACGACGCTGACCTTACCTCGCGGCTCGACAGCCTGTACGGCGTCACCCTGCTCAACAACGGTCAGGTGTGCTGGCTCAACTCGCGAATCCTCGCCCCGCGGTCGCGCTACGATGAGATCGTCGACGTGGTCTCCGATCTGGCCCGATCGCAGGTTGTCGGTGACCCGCTGGACCGGAACACGACCGTCGGACCCCTAGTGTCCGAACGGCAGCGCGCGCGGGTCGAGGACTACATCGCGAAGGGCAAGAGCGCCGGTGCCCGCCTCACAGCCGGTGGGGGGCGGCCGAACCTCGACGCGGGGTGGTTCGTCGAGCCCACGGTCTTCGCCGACGTCGACAGCACCTCGGTGATCGCCCAGGAGGAGATCTTCGGTCCGGTGCTCACGGTGATCCCCTACACGGACGAGGCCGACGCGGTTGCCATCGCGAACAACACCGAATACGGGCTGGGCGGGACGGTGTGGACGGAGGATGCCAAGCGTGGCGAGCGGATTGCGCGGCAGGTCCGGTCCGGAACCATCGGCATCAACGCCTACGCGAACGATCCCACAGCACCGTTCGGCGGGGTCAAGTCGAGTGGGTTGGGGCGGGAGCTCGGTCCCGAGGGCCTCGCCGCGTTCCTCGAGCTGAAGTCGGTCTACCTCGACCCCACGCTCTCGTGAGCGTGTCACATTCCCGCAGACCGTATCGATTTGTCCGGAGGCATCATGAAAATTAGCGCCGCTCTTGCCACTGCGCCCCACACCGAACTCGAGTTCCGTGAGGTTGATCTCGACGCTCCTCGTCCCTGCGAGGTCCTGGTCGAGATCAAGGGTGTGGGCCTCTGCCATACCGATCTCGCTGCACGTGACGGGATCTACGGACTGCCCTATCCGATGGTGCTCGGCCACGAGGGAAGCGGGATCGTCGTCATGGTCGGCTCCGAGGTGACATCGGTTCGGCCCGGCGACGCTGTCGCGCTCTCCTTCAGCAGCTGCGGTAGCTGCAACCCGTGCTCGAACGGACGTCCGGCGTACTGCAGCCGTTTCACCGAAGAGAACTACATCGGAACCCGGCCGGACGGCTCGACGCTGATGTCGGACGAACAGGGCGTTGTGCACAGCCACTTCTTCGGCCAATCGTCCTTCGCCACCCACGCCATCGCGAACGAACGCAATGTGGTCAAGGTGGATCCGGAGCTCGTGGAACTCGTCGGTCCCCTCGGATGTGGCCTGCAGACCGGGGCCGGAGCGATCATGCGGTCCATGGCATGCCGACCCGGATCGAGCCTGATGATCCTCGGCGCAGGCCCGGTTGGCCTGGCCGCGGTGATGGGCGCTGTGATTCAGGGCTGCGCCGAAATCATCGTCGTCGAGCCGCACGCCACGCGACGTGACCTGGCGCTGGAGTTGGGCGCGACACGCGTACTCGATCCCGGTGCCAGCCCGGCGGCCGGCCAGGTTCTCGAGTTGGCGCCGAGCGGCGTCGACTACGTGTTCGACACCACCGGGAGAATCGAGATGATCCAACAGGGAATCGAGACGGCTGCGAGCAACGCCGTCGTCGGTCTGGTCGGAGTACCGGCCGACTTCTCCGTCGACCTACCTCTGAACATCGTCGCGACGATGCAGAAGGGCCTGTGCGTCAAGGGAATCGTCGAGGGTGACAGTGATCCGCAGGTCTTCGTCCCCGAACTCATCGAGCACTACAAGGCGGGGCGGTTCCCGTTCGACCGACTGATCACGACATTTCCCCTCGCGCAGATCAACGAGGCGGTCGCAGCCCAGCACCGGGGTGAGGTCGTCAAAGTTGTCCTCGTTCCCGACTCCTGACACGGACCACCATTCCAAACTAGTGATTCGGAGACCTCATGATTTACCCGCACGACGCAGACTTCCACCCCAGCGACCCGTCGATGACGACATGGGCGGAGACGATCGGATTCTGGTTCGCCGTGCCCGAGGCGGACATCTACGGCAACATCTACGTGCTATGTCGTCCGAACGTCGGTGCGTCGTACTCCTCGATCAATGTGATCCAGGGCCACAACCACCACCCGTTCTCGGTGGACTTCACCGACCCGCACATGCACGTGCCCTGCCCGGACTCGATGTGCGACTTCTCGTTGCAGAACGGATTGCGCGTCCAGGTGACCAAGGCGCCCAACAACTATCACTTCGTGTACGAGTCGCCCGCCGAGGACGCCTGTTCGCTCGATCTCGTGTTCGAGGGCGTCATGCCAGCCTGGGACCCGAACGATCCGTCCGAGAATCCGCTGCTCGGACAGCCGGACAAGACCGACCTCGGGCTGGGAGATGCCTGGGCGGGAGGTCACCTCGACTTCGTCGGACGGGTCACTGGCACCCTCACGGTGCGTGGAAAGACCTACGCCGTCGACTCCATGGGGGGCATGGATCGGAGTTGGGGACAGCGCACCGAGCTCGGGCAGGCCGCGATCAGCTACCTCCACATCCCCTTCGACGACGATCTCGGCTTCCACGTCGTCACCGGTATCGAGCTCGATCGCGGCCAGGTGAATTACGAACCGCTCCGATTCGGCTACGTCTACGACCAAGGCCGGGTCTTCGGGCTCACGGACGTCACCATGCACGGCGCGCAGGCACAGGGCCTGCTGCCGTTCTCGAACGTCATCAGCATGACGGACTGCCGGGGCGAGAGCTGGACGGTGCGGGGTGTCGCGGTGGCGAACGCACCGTGGTACACGTTCAGTCCGTCGTATGTCACGTTCCAGGGACTGATGCGCTACGACCTCGGGGACCGCGCCGGTTTCGGCCTTCAGGCCGACACGTACGGCATCGAGTTCCTCGCGGAACGGACATCTCGCCACGGTCGGTTGACGTCCACCGCGTACGGCCCTGGAATCTGACGGGTTTCGTTCCGCGCCGGCGGTGACGCCTGCATCGACCGACCGACTGGGGGATCGATCCCGGCCGCGCCGCCGACTGGCTGCGCTCGGGTGCCGTACGTGAGGCCGCCGCGGAGACCTGACCTGAACTGCCGGACGATCGGCGTCCGGACCACCACGAAAAAGCCTTGCGGCGACCACCTGGGATCGCCGAACTGAGAAGGAGTGACCTCGTGACCGAGCCCACGACATGGGAAACGTTCACGCTCGACCGGCCGGAACCCGGCATCGCCGTCGTGACGTTGAATCGCCCCGAACGAATGAACTCGATGACGAACACCATGTTCATCGAATTGGAGAAGGTTGCGCTGCAACTGGATCACGAACACGACCTCCGCGTCGTGATCCTCACCGGCGCAGGCAAGGCGTTCTGCGGCGGATTCGACCTCGACGACGCCGAAGGTTTGTCCTCGATGACGCCAATGGGCATGCTGGACCAGCAGGAACTGGCTGCACGCGCCCTCTCGGCGATCCGCAGCATCCGCGTCCCCGTGATCGCGGCGGTCAACGGTGCGGCCGCGGGCGGCGGACTGTCCCTGTCCCTCGCCGCCGACATCCGGATCGGTTCGCCGACGGCACGGTTCAACGCGGCGTTCGTGCGGATCGGCCTGTCCGCAGGCGACCTGGGAGCCTCGTGGCACCTGCCCCGCCTCATCGGTCCGGCACGCGCAGCCGAATTCGCCTACACCGGTCGCTTCATCGAGGCCGTGGAGGCCGAGTCCCTCGGACTGCTGAACGCGGTCGTTCCGGCCGAGTCGCTGCTCGACGAGGCGTTGGCGATGGCGCGCCTCATCAGTGCGAATTCGCCTGCCGGTGTGCAGATGTCGAAGCGTGCGCTCCACGCGAACATGGAAGTGTCGTCGTACGCCGCCGCGCTCGAACTCGAGAATCGCGGGCAGGCACTGCTCACTCGCGGCGACGACATGCCCGA
>NZ_WXYH01000389.1:99098-99439 GCF_009872365.1 Rhodococcus sp. T7 | reverse complement strand
TTGCAGATACGACAGCAGGCCGGTCATCTTCTCACCACTGGTGATCTTCACGATCATCGCGCGTCGAACTCCTGCAAAATGCCATCGATTCGCATCGCGACCCGGCGCACCTCACCCAGCGTGACACCGAGATTCTCGGGCAGATCACCGGTCGCGTTGGTGGCCTTCGCCATCTGATTGACGCTGATCGAGATCGCCGACAGCAAGCGGAACGCACCGAACAACTGCTCCGCGAATTCACGCCGCTCAGACGCGGTTTCGGAATGCTCCGCGAGGGCGGACTCAACGAGCAACCGCGGCACGCTCACTCGCGCATGCTGCGCCTTCGCCAGAAGCGCCGA
>NZ_WXYH01000389.1:98744-99088 GCF_009872365.1 Rhodococcus sp. T7 | reverse complement strand
ATCATGCCGAACCGGTAGCCGGCGCTGTCTTCGCCCTCATACATTTTCGTGGGGGCCAGCACACCGGGCAGGTGTGCTTTTCCGCCGGGCATTTCGGAGAACAGGCCGCCGCGGTAGATGTGCTCTTTTCGTCGAAAGGCACTGAAGAATTGGATTGCCATGAGGGACCTTTCGTATCCGGTGAGGCCGTGACGTTTGCTGATCACCGGGAGCACGGTGATCAGGAGGACGCCACCGGTGATGGCGCCGAACTTGATACCGGCGGCCATCAACACGATGAGAGCGATGATCAAAGAGCCGAGAATGAACCAGGTCACGGGTCCGGTCAGGCCCATGACGCCTTC
>NZ_WXYH01000389.1:98384-98734 GCF_009872365.1 Rhodococcus sp. T7 | reverse complement strand
CGCACCGGAGCCGTCCCCACCGACACCCCCGGGAAGGCCGGGCAGACCGTCACCATCAGCGTCGACGCCGACGGCAACCTCACCGGCCCCATCCCCGACAGCCAGGAAAACACCGCCCTCGCGGTGACCGCCGCCTGCGGGATCTGGGCACTCACCGCCGGCACCGTCCTGCTCGCCACCGCACTCGCACACCGACTGTTCCACCGAAACCGGCTGCGGCGCTGGGCACAGGAATGGACACAGTTCGACACACCACGGAGATAGCACCCCAGCACCGGTAGCGCTGAACCCTGGGCGGCCGCGCTGCACCCGACGACATCTCGGTCAAGCCCCAGCGCGACCCAGCCCAA
>NZ_WXYH01000389.1:98023-98374 GCF_009872365.1 Rhodococcus sp. T7 | reverse complement strand
GTTCACAGAAGGCAGGGTCATCGCCGCCGGGCAGGCCAGCGGTTTCGGGAACTGGATCGTCCTCGATCACCAGATCGGCGGGAAGGTGGTTTCGACCGTCTACGGGCACATGTTCGACGACGGTGTCCTGGTCAAGAACGGGGATCACGTCTCCGCCGGGCAAGAGATCGGCCGCATCGGAAATGCCGGCGAGACCACCGGCGCTCACCTGCACTTCGAGGTCTGGGACGGCGGCCGCCTCCCCGATGGCGTCGGCACCGCCGTCGACCCCGCACCGTGGATCGAGCGTGCCCAAGAACCCGGCCAGGCCAGTCCGCAGGCCACCGACCCCGGTTCGAACGGTGGCCAGCC
>NZ_WXYH01000389.1:97662-98013 GCF_009872365.1 Rhodococcus sp. T7 | reverse complement strand
GTTCACAGAAGGCAGGGTCATCGCCGCCGGGCAGGCCAGCGGTTTCGGGAACTGGATCGTCCTCGATCACCAGATCGACGGGAAGGTGGTTTCGACCGTCTACGGGCACATGTTCGACGACGGTGTCCTGGTCAAGAACGGTGATCACGTCTCCGCCGGTCAAGAGATCGGCCGCATCGGCAATGCCGGCGAGACCACCGGCGCTCACCTGCACTTCGAGGTCTGGGACGGAGGCCGCCTCCCCGATGGCGTCGGCACCGCCGTCGACCCCGCGCCGTGGATCGAGCGTGCCCAAGAACCCGGCCAGGCCAGTCCGCAGGCCACCGACCCCGGTTCGAACGGTGGCCAGCC
>NZ_WXYH01000389.1:97301-97652 GCF_009872365.1 Rhodococcus sp. T7 | reverse complement strand
GGAATCGTGATCATGACCATCCTGCAGAGCTACGCCCAGGGCACCGAAGTGTGGGGCAACAAGGGCATGGGAATGCTGCACTCGGCCTCGAACGTGAAGGTCTACGGCGGCGGCTGTGAAGTCGCCGTCGACGACAACTACCTCCGATCGCTGTCCACCGCGATCGGGGAGCACTGGGCATACAGCGGATCGGTCTCCTCCGGGCGCGGAGGCCGCTCCACGTCACGTCAGCGCACGAAGATCACCACCTTCACCGAGTCCGAACTCGAAGAACTGCCCCGCGGCCGCGCGATCGTCCGCTCGTCCGGGAACCGGGCCACCCTCGTCAAGACCGTGCCCTGGTGGGAGGGC
>NZ_WXYH01000389.1:96925-97291 GCF_009872365.1 Rhodococcus sp. T7 | reverse complement strand
ACGGTCGGGGTTCGGGTGCTGGTCCGCAGAAACGCTGGGGCCGATCTCACCGGTGAGGTGGTCGAGGACTACGCGGCCGTGACCGACCCGGGCGGCGGTGGGCACGCGTGGGCGCCGGTGCATCGGTGGGCGGTCGCCCTCGACGACGGGCGACTGGTCTTCGCCGACACCGAAGATCTGACCATGGATCCGGGCTTTCCCCACTCCGCCCCGGATCCGAACCCGGGCCCGGGTTCGGCGGTGCGGGCACCCGGCCGGCACCGGGGAGAATGACGGCGGCAGATCGCGCCCCGCGGACGGGTCGCGCCCTGCGGTGATGTCGGGATGTGCGGTTCCGTTGTGGGGTGAGAAGCCCGGAGGGGTCCG
>NZ_WXYH01000389.1:53944-96915 GCF_009872365.1 Rhodococcus sp. T7 | reverse complement strand
ACCACCTTCCTCGGTGGCGTACTCCTCGGCGCGATTGTTATTCATCACCGTGTCCGCAAATAGCAGACACGCTCTAGGCGGAACCTCTGGTGAAACCGCCGTTGGCGATGATGGTTCCGGAGTAATGTTGGTGTACCAAGCCGATGGGGTCGATGCCCTCCTCGGAGTGGTGACCGCGATAGTCGGCGAAAACAAGCCCCATCGGACCTGCCCGCACAGATATGCATACAGTTCAGCGGTGTCGACGTTGTGTACGTCGTTGAAGTAGAAACCGGGGGAGAGCTTGACTCCCACTCGCTCCGGACCGACCCGCTCGGCGGCGCCCTCGATGCACTCGAGCAGAAAACGTGCGCGGTTCTGGGTGGTGCCTCCGTAGGCATCGGTGCGCCGGTTGGTCGACGACGAAAGGAACTGCATCGGTAAGTAGCCTCCGGTGCCGTGGATCTCGACTCCTTCGAAGCCGGCCCGAATCGCGCGGACCGCGGCGTCCACGAGATGGCGGATTTCGCCGGCTACGCCGCCTCCATCCAGAGCCTCGGGCATCGGATACGGCCGGTCGTGGCGGGGGGTGTCCCTATGGTTCCCGTCAAGCCGCTGAGGAAGTGGTACCCGGTAGAGTTCCTTGTTCTTCAGCATGGCGTAGAGGACATCGTAACGGCGTCGGGCGAGGCAGATCAGGGCCGCGCCCAAGCTTCTTCTTCTCGGCACGCTTTTTGTCGTAGTAGGCGCGACTGGTGGGGTCGTGGAGGGCGGAAAACGCGACAGGAACAGGGCGCGTTTGAGCTTTTTGTTGCCGGAGCGGGCGGGGTGTTCGCCACGGATCGAGGAGCCCCGATTTACGGGTGAGAAGGTGCGATGCCGGCGTAGGCCGCCATATGGGCGGCGGAGGCGAAGGCGGAGCCGTCGCCGACCTCGATCAGGACCGGGCTGCCGCCGAAGAAACCGTTGCCGGGCATCGAGGTCAGGACCCGGGAAAGAGGGTGGTCATCGGGGGCCCTTTCCACGTCTTCGGCGACCGTTTCCGCTGTTGGAGAGTCTCTTTCAGGGTGTCGGCAAGTTTGGGGAGGATCGTCTCGGCGGCCTGGGTGCCGGGGACCACCACTGTCTGCTCGTCGAGGGCGGTGAGGATCTTGTCGACGAGTCGGGTGCCCATGCGGGGCGCGTGCTTGACTGCGATCGCGGTGAGTTTTCGCTTGCCTGCTTTTGCGAATCCCGGCTGGTCCGCCGCAGCGGGAGAGGATCTCGAGGACCGCCGGATGGGTGATGTGGGGTCCGAGGACCCGTTCGAGCCGGATGGATTCCAGTGAGCAGTCCTCGGATGCGGTTGCTCACGCGGGTGGCCTCGCCGGCGAGGTCGTCGTCGAATCCGACGTTGGCGGGGGCATGATGACGGTGTGACCAGGAACAGGTGAACGCGCGTTTCCAGTGAGTACCCATCATAGGATTGCAGTATGTCAAGAGAAGATCAGATCCTTACAGCGGCGACCCAGCTGTTCTCCGAGCGGAGTTTCGACGGGGTCGGCGTCGATGCCATCGCGGGGGCGGCAGGTATCACGGGTTCGGCTGTCTACCGGCATTTTTCCAGCAAGGAGGAAATTCTTGCTGTGCTGTTCGATCGGCTTCTCGATGCACTGCTGGTGAGAATCGGCGAGCCCACCGATTCCCCGGAGTTCGAGATCGAACGTTTGATTGCCGCTCACGTCGAGTTCACGATGGAGAATCCGGAGCTCACGATCATCTGGAACCGTGAACAGACGACGTTGTCGCAGGTGTATCGCGCCAACATCATGCGGAGGAAGCGAGCATATGTGGATCGGTGGATCCGCGCCCTCGGTGCTGGATATCCCGGACGGACCAGGGAAGAGCTGGCCTCGGCTGTGCGGGCGGTCCACAGTCTGATCTCGTCGGACACGTCCCGTCCGGGGGGTGCGAAACGGCCGTCGAACATCGCGGTGGTTCTCTCTTCGATGGCGCGTGCGTCCCTGGGGGCACTTGCCGATGGCTATGTCTCCGCGGTCGCCGGCGCGACCAACGGTTCGCAGTAGCGAGCGAGCAGCTGATCGGGCCGGGCGGTGTCTCGTTACGCTGCCGGGTCCCGACCCGGCCGGGGGTCGCCTGTCAGCCCGCCGGCATCGCGTCGAACCCGTCGGCGAAGTCGGTACATGGCCCGCCGGCGGCGGCGATCCCAAGCGTCGCGGGCAAAGTGTAGTATTGCGACATCGGGTCTGAAAATATGTGGAATGCCGGTATGTCAGCCTCGACACCCAGCTACTACTACGACAGGTGCCTATGTGCAGGCCACTATGCAGACGTCCTTGACCGACTGCTGTGCGAGCGACACCGTTTCCGCGACTTCCATCCGGACGAGGTATCTCACGGGCTGCACTTGTCGGCGTCGATGCTCAACTTCACGGGACGGGGATGGTTTGCACCTGGATCTTTCTGTGTGTGCTCTACAGGCGTCGAATCACTCTGGAAACAGCGGACTGACGACGCGAGTACCGCGCCACTTAAGAGTTGATTGACGGTGGGTCGTCCTGACACCACAAACACATAAAGGGGACAAGGTTCGTGAGCAGTGTCGATGCAGCGATCCTCAAGCTCGCATGCCGATGGTTGCCTTACGGGGGGCCCCCGGCCGAAGAAATTCTCATCGGCTTCGGCATGTCACCGCTCAGATATGAACAACGGCTTCTCGAACTTCTCGATTCCGTTGCCTCACGAAGTTTGTCAGTCGCTGAGCGAACCACCCTTCGTGCGAAACTGGCGGCGAAGCGTGACGGACGGCCATGTAGTCCGCAACGTGTCCTGTCGGAAGCGATACATTGAACCTCGTTCGCCGCTACCCAGCCCAGTCCATGGAAGCGTGACCAATGCTCAACCCTTTGCACGAAATCGATAAATCCGAGCTTGTCGTATCTGGGAACAAGTCCTATGCGGCAGGTGTTCCTGCGGTGTTGGTCTCGCTCAAGCGTGGGCTGGAGCAGATGGGTCCGGTGCGTACGGCCCGGACCCTGATGAAGCTGAATCAGCGGCAGGGATTCGACTGCCCGGGCTGCGCGTGGCCGGAAACCCCCGGGCACCGCAAGCACGCGGAGTTCTGTGAGAACGGCGCGAAGGCGGTCGCCGAGGAGGCCACCACCCGCACCGTGACACCGGAGTTCTTCGCCGAGCATTCGGTGGCGGATCTGCTGGGTCGCACCGAGTTCTGGCTGGGCCAGCAGGGCCGGTTGACGCATCCGATGGTCCTGCTGCCGGGGGCCACGCATTACGAGCCGATCGGGTGGGACGCGGCGTTCGCGCTGATCGCCGGGGAACTGCGCGCTCTGGCGTCGCCGGACGAGGCGGTGTTCTACACCTCCGGGCGCACGTCGAACGAGGCGGCGTTCCTGTATCAGCTGATGATCCGGGCGTTCGGGACGAACAACCTGCCGGACTGTTCGAACATGTGCCACGAATCCTCCGGATCGGCGTTGGTCGAGACGATCGGGATCGGGAAGGGGTCGGTGTCGGTCCCCGATATCGAGAACGCCGACCTGATCCTGATCGCCGGGCAGAATCCGGGGACCAATCATCCGCGGATGCTCTCGACGCTGGAGAAGGCGAAGGGCAACGGCGCGAAGGTCATCGCGATCAACCCGCTCCCGGAGGCCGGACTGCTGCGGTTCAAGGACCCGCAGAAGGTGCACGGCGTCGTCGGCGACGGGGTCCAGATCGCGGACGAGTTCCTGCAGATCCGGATCGGCGGCGACCAGGCGTTGTTCCAGGGGTTGGGCCGGTTGCTGCTCGAGGCGGAGGACGCGGCACCGGGCACCGTGCTGGATCGGGAGTTCATCGACCGGCACACCGCCGGGTTCGAGGAGTGCGCGGCGCACCTGCAGCAGGTCGATCTCGGCACGGTAGTGCAGGCCACCGGGCTGACGCTCGAGCAGATCCGGGCCACCGCGGACGCGTTGATCGGATCGAAGAAGACCATCATCTGCTGGGCGATGGGATTGACCCAGCAGACCCACGGGGTCGCGACCATCCAGGACGCGGTGAACCTGCTGCTGCTGCAGGGGATGATCGGCAAACCGGGCGCCGGGGTGTGCCCGGTGCGCGGCCACTCGAACGTCCAAGGTGACCGGACGATGGGCATCTGGGAGAAGATGCCCGAATCCTTCCTGACCGCCCTGGATACCGAATTCGGCATCACCTCCCCGCGTAAGCACGGGTTCGATGCGGTCGATTCGATCCGGGCGATGCGCGACGGCAGGGCGTCGGTGTTTATCGGGATGGGCGGCAACTTCGTCTCCGCGACCCCGGACACCGAGACCACCGAGGCCGCGCTGCGCCGGTGTGCGTTGACGGTGCAGGTGTCGACGAAACTGAACCGCTCGCACCTGGTGACCGGGCAGGCCGCACTGATCCTGCCGTCGCTGGGCCGCACCGACAAGGATGTCCAGGCCGGCCGCAAGCAGCAGGTCAGTGTCGAGGATTCGATGTCGATGGTGCACCTCTCCCGCGGCAGCCTGCCCCCGGCCGGTGACCAGTTGCGTAGTGAGGTCGCGATCGTCTGCGGGATCGCGCAGGCGTTGTTCGGGCCGGACCATTCGGTGCCGTGGGCGGAGTTCACCGCCGACTACGACCGGATCCGCGATTCCATTGCCCGGGTGATCCCGGGGTTCGAGGACTTCAACCGGAAGGTGCGCCGGCCCGACGGGTTCGGGTTGCCGCACCCCCCGCGGGACGAGCGCCGCTTCGACACCGGCACGGGGAAGGCGAATTTCACGGTCAACGACCTGTCCTGGGTGCCGGTGCCGGCGGGGAAGCTGATCCTGCAGACCATGCGGTCGCATGATCAGTACAACACCACCATCTACGGTCTCGACGACCGCTACCGCGGCGTGAAGGGTGGTCGGCGGGTGCTGTTCATCAGCGCCGAGGACCTGGAGTCGTTCGGGTACGCGGCGGGGGATCGGGTGGACCTGGTCTCCGAATGGACGACGGCGGACGGCAGCGTGGAGGAGCGGCGGGCGGAGGATTTCCGGTTGGTGCCCTACCCGACGCCGGTCGGGAATGTGGCCGCCTACTACCCGGAGACGAATCCGCTGATCCCGCTCGATCACGTCGCGCGCAAGTCGAACACGCCGGTGTCGAAGGCGGTCACCATCCGCCTCGAGAAGCGGGGCTGACCGGTGGGGCGGGTGACGACCCGGACCCCGGTCACCCGGATCACCGACACCCGGCACTCGACCCGCCCGGACACGGTGGTGGTGGAGGAACCCCTCGAGATCCGGGTGAACGGCACACCGTTGGCGGTGACGATGCGGACCCCCGGCTCGGATGTGGAGTTGGCGCAGGGCTTCCTGCTGACCGAGGGCATCATCACCGGGCGCGCCGATATTGCGTCGATACGGTACTGCAACAGCGTCGACGAGCACGGCGTCAACACCTACAACGTGCTGGATGTGGACCTGGCGCCGGGAGTGTTCCTGCCGGACATGGGCATCGAACGCAACTTCTACACCACGTCCTCGTGCGGGGTGTGCGGGAAGGCGTCCCTCGACGCGATCCGGCAACGGACCCGGCATTCCCCGGCCACCGACACGGTGCGGGTGGCGGCGGCGACCATCGCGGAGTTGCCGGACCGGTTGCGGGCGGCGCAGAAGGTGTTCGACACCACCGGGGGTTTGCACGCGGCGGGGTTGTTCACCCGGTCCGGGGAACTGCTCGCGGTCAGGGAGGACGTCGGCCGGCACAATGCCGTCGACAAGCTGATCGGGTGGGCCACCGAACAGGATCGGGTGCCGCTGCGCGGGACGGTGCTGCTCGTCAGTGGTCGGGCGTCGTTCGAGTTGGCGCAGAAGGCGGTGATGGCCGGGATCCCGATTCTCGCGGCGGTGTCCGCGCCGTCGTCGCTGGCGATCGACCTCGCCCACGACACCGGACTCACCCTGATCGGGTTCCTCCGCGGCACCACCATGAACCTCTACACCCATTCCCATCGCATAGTCGACTCCGCCCCGCGGGCATGAGGTTGCCCCTCGGGAGTGGACACCCGATTTCATGCGGCGACTGACAGCGTAGACGACGCCCTCAGCTGTTGTTCGAACTCGACCGGTGTGAGGTAGCCGAGGGCGGAGGGATGGAACCGGCGGGCGCACGGAAAGTGACGGCGACGCCGATTGAAGTACGAGAGGCAGTCGAACAGCTCCAGCCGTGCCTGCGACTTCGACGTCCAGCTGCGTCCGTGCAGCCATTCCCGCTTTAGGCCTTGGAAGAACGACTCGGTGAGGGCATTCATCGTTGCGGCGGTTCGGTGCGGTTGCGGTTGGCCAGACTCAAACAGTCGCACGCCTGAACAGGTACTCGCTGGTAACTGAGCCGACCGCATCCCCTGCACAGCTCCTCAATGGTAATTCTTCCTGGTGGCCGACTACGTCGCCGCCGCGTCGTTACCGGGGTGCACCTGGTGACGGATCTGCACCGGATGGGCAGACTCGCCCAACATGTCGCCGAGAGTGTGCGCCGCCGGCACCCGAACCACGTCGCCACCGGCGAGGCCGAACACCTGCAGCGGATGGGGCGGCGGACGGGCGAGTCGGCGCTCCTGGCCGAACAGGTACTGCGCACCCGAGATCCCGGACTGGCCACCGAACTCGACCGCCGCGACGACGAACTCGATACCCTGCACCGGCAACTGTGGGACCTGCCCCAGGATCCGGAATGGTCAGGTGCATCACCGCCGCGGTCGATGTGGCCCTGCTCGGCCGCTTCTACGAACGCTTCGGCGACCACACCGTTGTGGTCGGACGGCGGGTGACCTTTCTGGTCACCGGGCAAGTGCGGAGCTAGGTGCTAGCCCGCGGCGTTGACTGTCACACAGTACTTTCGGTCGATCCGCTGACCGGCGACCCGCCGAATGGGTCTCACACCCAGCAGCCGATGCGCTAAGGACCATGGTGTGGATGCAGAGCAGGTGTTCGGCGACGGCACGCCGCAACGGGTGGGCGGCTTCCGGTTCTCTTGGACGGGCAACGGTGGAAATGGTCCGAGGCCGACGCACAGATGCACGGATACGCACCTGGTGAGGTCATCCCGACCACCGAACTGTTGCTCTCCCACTAACATCCCGAGGACCACCCGCACGTCGCCGGGGTGCTGGACCGGATGATCAACGACGCCGAACCCTTCTCCAGCAAACATCGCATCATCACTGTCACCGGCAAGGTCCGCCACGTCGAAGGCAGGGCCGGCGCTGTTCTCTGCCCCGGGAACCCACCTCCTGATCGTTGACGGATGTGCCCGGTCGATCGCCGGGGCAACTTCGCTCGACTACCCAGACCGGCGCACGCTGAACGGAGTTGGAATGAGGTTCCCGCGTTTTCCCGGAGACTTCCGAACCAGGTCTGATCCTGGGTAGATGGAGGAGGATGTCACTGTGGGAACGAGGAAGTATCCGCCGGAGCTGCGGGAGCGTGCGGTGCGGTTGTACCGGGAGTCGGAGCCACGGCCGGTGATCCGACGGCTGGCTGAGCAGCTGAACGTGCACCCGGAGGCGCTGCGGACCTGGATCCGCCATGCTGCGGCCGATCACGGCGAGCACGACGATCTTCCGTCGTCGTCGATGCTGGAGGAGAACCGGCGCCTGGCGAAGGAGAACGCCGAACTGCGCCGTGTCAACGACGTATTACGCGCGGCAAGTGCGCTTTTCGCTTCCGAGATCGACCCGACCCGCAGGGGGGTCATGAGGTCCATCGATGCTCATGACTTCCCGGTCGGTCTCGTACTACGGGTCCTGGGTATCGCGTCGTCGACCTACTACGACTGGCGGGCACGGGCGACCTTGCCCGCTCGGCGGCGACGGGAGGACGTCGAGCTGCTCGGGTTGACCGACGAGATCCGCGCCTCCCATAAGTTCGCCGGCACCTACGGATCCCCGCGGGTGTGGTTGGAGCTACGTCGCCGCGGGGTGCGGGTCAGCCGCAAACGTGTCGAGCGGATCATGCGGGAAAACGATCGCCGGGGCGCCTACCTGCGCAAAGGCTGGAAGGGTGGGTCCACGAAGCAGAACCCTCGGCACATCGCGGCCCCGGACCTGCTGGACCGTGACTACCGCCGCGACCGCACCGAACCGCAAATGGGTGGCGGATCTGACGCGGATCCCGACCGGAGAGGGGGTGCTGTGGCTGGCCAGCGTGCGCGACGCGTTCTCGAACAAGGTGGTCGGCTGGCGCGCCGGGCCGCGCGCGGACACCGATCTGGTGCTCTCGGCGCTCGACTACGCCCTGCTCTCCCGCGACGTCCGCGGCAGGGAACTTATTTTCGACTCCGATCATGCCGAGGTTGCCGTTAAGCCGAGGAACTGCGAGTTCGTTTGTGCTGCTGAAGGTTTCTCAGTATTTCTTCGGCTTAACGATTGGTTGTCTGGCTTACGTTTGTGTCGTGTCGATGCCCCTATGGGCAGGAGGCGGCGATGGATACTACGATCACCAGGATCGGTGCGGTCGTGTTGCCGAGCTGCGTCTCCTCGGCGCAAAAAGTACCGATCATCAACACCTTCTACCATTCGCCACCATCGACATGATTCGCGCCGCCGTCAACGCCGCGCCACCTCAACATCCGGCGCCCCCGCCGAACACCACCTCGCCGAGGGCACACTGCAAACCCTCTACAGTCTGTTATGAACCTGAAACGTTAAGCCGAGGAATCCGACAGAAACAGGCAGCTGACCGGGCCCAACCCTGAATTCCTCGGCTTAACCCCGGCATAATCGCTGTTAAACGGAATTCGGCTTACTCCGACAAGGTCTGCCAATATACGGCGCTGCGGTTCACCCAGCGGCTCTCGTGGACGCCGGCATCGCCCCGTCCACCGGCAGCGTCGGGGACAACTTCGACAATGCGTTGGCGGAGAATCTGTGGTCGACTCTCAAGATCGAGTTGATCTATTGGCCCACAATCATATTCGTAACCAGAGCGGAGGCGGAGTCGGCTTTGTTCCGGTACATCGACACCTGGTACAACCCACGCAGGATCCAAGCCGGTCTCGCGGGACTCTCACCGGACGAGTACGAACGCGCCCACCATGTCCGGCCGGAGCTAGAGGAGACAGATATCATCCAAGCAGAGCTCACCGGAGCCAGATTGAAACGTCTCCGGAGAAGAGGGGGAACCTCACGGTGCAGTACGGGCACCTACGCGCGTCCACGGTCACCGACGGCTACGCCGGGCGAGCCCGCGACGGATTACGCCGGATCCTCACCTGCAACTACGATCCCGCCAAAGCGCTCTGCCACCCGGACCGCGTCCACCCGTCCGGCGGGTCGACCTCCCCGGCGATCGACCGGTGCGATCCGGCCTGCGCGAACATCGCGCGCACCGAAACCCACATTGCGGCACTGCGCACCGAGATCGCCCGACTCCGCGCAGAAATCGTCGAGCCGGCCACCCCGATGCCGCTGCGCGAACGCCTCCGACAACGCGTAGACCACCTGAACAAGCTCGTCGCACAACACGAGAAAACCCGCACCACGAACCGCGAGGAGACCGACGTTGACCGATGACGACGACCGGCGTGCCATCACCGCGGCCATGCAGCGATTGTTCGCGGGCACACCGCTGCGGTCGTCCGGCAAGCTGGACATCGTCAGCCTCGCGCAAGAAGCCGGGGTGAAGCGAAACAAGTTGACCCACAAGCACACCGACCTCAAGGATCTTTTCTACGCGCAGCGACGAACCCGCGCCGGCGTCCCCGACAACGAGGTCGAGCTCCGCGTGCAGATCGCCACCTTGCAGAAGTCCAACCAGTCGCTGCGAGACGAACGGGACCGCTACCGCCTGACCAGCGAAACGTTCGCTCGTGCGTTGCACGTACTGACCATCGAGAACGACCAATTCCGGCGCGACGCACGTAACCGGTCGCTCCACCCCTCGCGCCGCTCGGGCCATCCGCGCCTGGTTGATCACCTCGAGCCTGGAACCTCGTCACCAGGTGAGACGTAACCACCGGGGTGCTTGTCGGTTGCTGTGGGCCGAAATTGCCGCTCCCTGGTCCACCTCGAGGGACGTTCCTACGTGGATGAGGGAACGGGGCACCGCAGTGCGGATGCGGTGTCCCAGCCGGCATCCGTCAGCCATCGGAGAATCGAATCGGGAAGCGAACCGATCTCCATGCGCGCGGCGGACGGACCGGTGAGGATGGGGCCGTCACCACAGATGGTGCCGGCAATGTCGACGGCGGGCTGATCGGGTTCGCAATGCCGACAGTGGTACCTGCTGGTCAGCTGCCCGGACCGGTCCGGATCCAGATGGAGCCAATCCACGGCGAGGTCAGCGCGTTGATGCGCGGCCTCGGCGCGAGTGGTGGGCTCGTGCCCGCACGTCGGGCAGATACGCGAGGACCGCAGATGCGTCTGCGACACCGTCACCTCGATCGCAGCCAGCCCCAACTCGCTGCGGCGGCGGACATACCGGGTGACCGTCGCTTCCGACATCGTCGCCCCATGCTCGGACACCGACCGCTGCCACACCCGCCGCGCGGTGTGCCGCTGCTTGCGCGGTGCCTGCTTGTCGGCGACCAGCCAGGAATCAACCAGCTCGGCCCAATCGTCGATCGCCGGCCGCACCCGGCGGCGATACGGTTTGCGCGGCGGCGGCACCGCCGAGGCCAACGCCTGCCGCACCGTGCGCCGTGCACCCCGTGCCGCTGGGCCAACTCCCGAATCGACAAATCCGAATCCCGCCGATCACGGCGGATCTGCTCGAACAACTTCATCCGCGAACCCGATCTCTTCACCGGTCCTCCCTCGCTGAAACATGTCCAACGAGGAAATCCGAACCCGGGTTGGGCCAAGATTCGTGCCGACACGCCGCACCACCCGACCGCGACCACTGGCATCCTTCAGCCCGGGGCCAGAATTCGTGCCGATCAGTGGTCGTGCCGGGGCCTACTCCGGTGACCACACCCAGTTGGACTTCGGCATAGAAGGGGCTGCGGTTGAGCGGTACGTGCTGCCAGACTTGAACACCGAAAGAGGGGCATTCGAGTTGTGGGGAGAGGCGGATGGTGCGGCTCAGGACCGGGGTAGTCGATCCGGGTCTCCATTGCCGCTTCGCGCCGGATTTCACCGGGCGCAACGCCGAGTTCCTTGCTGCCTCTACCGGCGCCGATTCCCTGTGGGTCGTCGACCATTTGATCGGCTTGTTCCCCTCGTCGGTGTGGACGCCGTCCCACGCGGGCGGCGCGCGGATCGCTCCACGCGCGGATGCGTACTACGAACCGTGGACCCTGCTCGGGCACACGGCGGCCCGGAACCGATTGAGCCGGCTACGGCTTGGTGTCGGGGTCACCGATGCCGGTCGCAGGCGACCGCGCAGGCCGCCGCGTCCTTGCACCTGCTCAGCGGCGGACGCGCGATTCTCGGGATCGGCCCGGGTGAACGCGAGAACAACGAGCCCTACGGTGTCGACTGGAAACGCCCGGTGGCCCGGTTCGAGGAAGCTGTCGAGACGATCCGGGCGTTGTGGGAGTCCAACGGCGAGCCGATCTCCCGGGATTCGGAGTTCTTCCCCTTGCGAGACGCGGTCTTTGCGCTGCCACCGCACCGCGGCACGCGGCCGGAGCTGTGGATGGGGGCGCACGGGCCGCGGGTGCTGAAGGCGGCCGGCCGGTACGCCGACGCGTGGCTGCCGGCGTTTCCGGGCAGCCCGGCCGAGTACCGCGACAAACTGGACGCGGTCCGGTCCGCGGCGTCGGATGCGGGTCGCGACCCGTCCGCAGTCCAAGCGGCAGGATGGATGTGGGTCATCACAGGACGGTCGCGGTCGATCGTCGACGAGATCCTCGGCTCGGCCGTGGTTCGCGCCTTCGCGCTCGCCGCCTCGGCGCAGACCTGGGCCCACCACCGTGTCGAGCATCCGTTGGGCCCGGCGTTCTCCGGTGCGCAGGACATCCTCCCCCAGACCATCGACGAAGCGACCGCGCTGGACTACGGCCGACGCGCGCCCGTGTCACTGATCCGCGACTTCTTCCTGGTCGGCACACCCGCAGAGGTTCTCGACCAGATCGCCGAACGGCGCGACCACGGCCTGGTCTACGCCGTGATGGTCGACCTCGGCGGGTGTCATCCGCGACTGAGCGAAGGCCTCCGTGCGTCGATATCCTTCGCGAAGGTATTGCGCGGCGTCCGCCGGTTGTGACGGGCCCCCTTGCTTTTGCTGTGCCAGCCGTTAACGGGAGAACACCCTCGCCGGGCTCGCCGAGGCCCGCAGACGCGGCCGCGTCGGAGGCCGACCGGTCTGCCCTGACCGACACCGCCCGTCGCGCAGGCCCGCACATGAAGGCTCACGGTGCTACCGTCACACAGATCGCCGAGGTGCTCGGCGCCCTGGTTCGTGGATCGGCTGGGCATGCCGTTCACGGTCGATGGTTAAAGATGGTCGAGCACACGACATCCTCGATTCACCACAACCTCGGCCTTCTGCAGGCATTTGCCGACGAGAACGGCCACGCCAACGTACACAACAAGTACGCCGTGGAGGGAGTCAACCTGGGAAGGGGTGCCTGACACCGGGAAGTCCACGGGACATGTCCCAGACAGGGGTTCGGCCGGGAATGCTTTCACATTCTCGGCCGGATCTCTGCTTCTCGAGCATTTCACCGTTACCGATTACTCTCTCGATCCGCGAATCTCAATGTACGCGCGCCCAGCGGCCCACCGAAATGCCACGCATCGACTCGTCACAAGTGCTGCCGACGAGCGTACGGCAGCCTAGTGCCGGGCATCTCGGGTCCGCCGCGGGGGTCTGCCGGCGGACGCCACCACCGAGCCTCCCGAGGGTGCCCGCTACGGGCTCAGCTGTTCGCCGGTGACGAGGAAGACCACCCGGCGTCCGACCACGACGGTGTGGTCGCCGAAACGTTCGTAGAAGCGGCCGAGCAGGGTCACATCGACCGCGGCCGGGATGCTGCCGGTCCAGGCGGGGTCCTGGATCAGGGTGAGCAGTCGTCGGTGCAGGTCGTCGAGCTCGTCGTCGCGCCGGCCGAGCTCGGCGGCCAGTTCGGGATCATGCGTGCGGAGGACCTGTTCGGCGACTCTGGCCAACCCGCCCGCCACCCGCCCCATCCGGGCGAGCAATTCCTCCGCCTCCCCGGAGGTGACGCGGTCGGGGTGCCGGCGGCGCACGCTCTCGGCGACATGTTGCGCCAATCCGCCCATCCGGCTCAGATCCGTCACCAGGTGCACCCCGGTGACGACCTGCCGCAGGTCCCGGGCCACCGGCGCCTGCAGCGCCAGCAGCGCCAGCGCCTGCTCCTCGCAGGGCCCTCGCAACGCTTCGATCTGCTCGGTGAGGTCGAAGACCCGCTCGGCCAGCGGAAGGTCGGCCCGCACGAGGGCGTCGGTGGCCGTGTCGATGGCCTCCCCGGCCAGGTGACACATCGACGCCAGCCGGTCGGTCAGCGTTTCGAGCTGCTCGTGAAACGTCGTCCGCGTTCGCATCATCGTGCACTCCGCCGGACTTCGGTCGCCGGGTTGGTCCCGAGTAGTTGCCGGGAGGCCGCTTCCCCGGTGCCGGCGGACGCCGGTCGAGGGTGCCGCGGCGTGCGGGGCCGGTGCTCGCCGCGACGCAGCCGCTGGGCGTGTCGTCTGCGGTCGGTTTCGGTCATGCCGCCCCAGATTCCGTAGGGTTCGCCCGTGGCCAGGGCGTGGTCGCGGCACCGGCTGAGTGCGGGGCAGTCCTGGCAGATCCGCCGAGCCTGAGATTCGCGTCGGGTCCGGGCCTGGCCGCGTTCGGCGTCCGGGGAGAAGAACACCGATGATTCGATGCCGCGGCACGCGGCGGCCTCGCGCCAGTCCCCGGCACCGGGGGTGGCCTCCTCGGTGGGCGGCGGCGATGAGGGTCCTACGGGCAGCACTGGCGGTTCCTTCCGTTCCCACGCAGCGGAGCCGTCGGAACGGATCCGCACGTCGCGAAGCCTTTTCTATGATGCGGGGTATCAGCTACGCCTCGTTCCGATAACGAAACCGAATACCCTGTTTGTGAGGTATAGCGGAGACCCGACCTCGGCGCCACCCGGTCGATCGTCCAGGTCTATCGCCGGTTAGCCGAGGGAACCCCCCAAGGGCTCAACCCGATAGTGGGGCACAGGCGAGGAACATCGCGGATGTCGAGTCCGTGGTTGTACCCGGTTGTTGGGGTGCCGGTGCCACGATTCTTACCCCAATGCGCCAGCCGGAGCTTGAACTTGCCCAGCATCACCCGGCCGGCAGTTCACACCGCCGCACGCGCCGTCGGACCCAGGCCAGCTAGCCGAAACTTTCACGAGGCAACCATTCCGTCGCCGTCGTTGGAATTCTTGGCATCCTCTGTCGGGATTCGTGCGCCTGGTCGTAGCCGGGGTTGCCCGCCCGGCTGGGGAACGATCGTGACGGGTTTCCGCAAATTTTAGGATTCAAGCTCCGCGACGACAGACGTGGCTTCCGGCCTCGCGCTCGCTCGCTCGCGATCGAATTCATCACGGGTGATCTGCCAAATCCGGAAACAGCAGATCGCAGAGATGAGCAGTGGTACCGACGCCGCGAGATACAGCTGAGTGGGGGCCAGTACCGCCAATCCGTACCCTGCGCCGATCGGGGCGGCGATCGCGCCGATCCTGCCCATTCCCAGCATCATGCCGTATCCCTTCGCGCGGGCAAGTGGCGGATACATGCCGGGGGCCATTGCGCCGAACGATGCGGCACCGACATATATCGCGATTCCCAGGACGACCACAACAACCAACGCCCCGGTACTGCCGAGTAAGAGTGCGAACCCGACGACGCTCACCACCGATACCAGCAGCGCCGTCCAGGAGATACGGGTCGCCAGCACCTTCAGCCCGACGAACCCGAATAGAACAGATCCGCCGATCTGGCCGATGCTGAGAATGGTCCCGACGAGCGCTCCGGCCTGAGTGTCACCGCTCGCATCGGAAATGAGCTGAGGCGTCCACGTATTGACGAAGTAGAACGCTGCCAGAAAACCACCGTATGCGATCCACAACAGAATCGATCGCTCTCTGAGCGTGCTGCCCAGCAATCGCTGCTTGCCTTCGCCGGTCTCAGCTTCCCCGGTGGAGGGGGCGGGAGCCGAAGGATCGACACCGGTGATTCCGACCCTCGCAATGATCTTTTCGATCTTTCGCTGCGCAGCAGGTGTCCGCTTGGACATCAAGAATGAGAGGGATTCAGGAAGCAGGAACACGACGAGCACGAGGCCGATCACGTTGATCCCCGCCCCCGCCCAGAGCAGGGGCTGCCACGCACCGCTGAAAGTGGACGTCAACGACAAACCGACGAATCCCGCGATCATGCCGCCGACCGGCCCGCCGACACCAAGCACTCCGATGACGAAGTTCCGTCGAGAAACGGGCGAAAACTCTTGCACAAGAACGATACTCGAGACCATGACGGCACCGACACCCATGCCCGTGACGAACCGGACGGCCATCATCGCTTCGGCGGTCGGCGCCAGCGCCGTCGCGGCCACGAAGCTAGTGGTGACGGTCAAGCCCATGATGATCAGTGGCCTCCGGCCGATCTTGTCTGCCAGGGGGGCGAGAATCGCGGCGCCGACGCCCATGCCGATGAGGCCGGCGCTGATCAGGTACCCCTTCTGATCTGCAGTGGTGAATCCCGCTGGTAGATTCGGGAGAACGTATCCCATGACAATCAAGTCGTAGCCGTCGATCACGGAACAGAACGTGCACAAGAAAACGATGACGTATTGGTACGGTCTCATTTTCGACGTCTTGATGGCACTAATGATGTCCACTCCACACCCTCTTCTTCAACTGAGCCAATGTATTTGTTCGGATATTCAGACAGACAGTGTCGCGGCGGCACGTGCCGCCGTTGTTCGGGACGCCGATCGCGCGGATGCGTGCCCCACCGCCTGAGAGATCTCACCGTAGAGACGCGCAGGGCCGAGGAGGTCTTGGCCCGGTCGACGAACCTGACGGATAATCGTCACGAACAGTGGGATCGGACGGCCCTTGCCACGCTGGCACGGGAGCAGAGCCGTCGTCTCGACGTTGACGTTGACGTTGACGCGGCAGTCGCGGCGGGACTGCGCCGCGTTATGGGGGAGAATTGTCGGGGCGGCCCGGTCCTTGGCGACACCCGTGATTGCCGCGGCTGCCGCCTTGAGACGTCGATGAGACGCATCTTGGCTGCGCGGTCTGTATAGGTCGCTCATTGCGGCGGTCTTGTCGGCGGCGCCACTGTCGAGGTCCAGGACAGCGACCGTGCGGTTCTCGGCCAAACGCCTTGTGATACTCGCACTGATCCCGGGTGCCGCTCGGTCACGATGGCAGTTCGATTGGGCATTTGAATCCTTGGGTCGAGGTGATACGAACCACACTGACGGTGTCACGTGCGCATCGGATGGTGGTGTGTCATTTCGCGCCACTGCCGAGATCGTCGCGAACCGGACTGGCGCAGAGTGCGACACATCGGTTTACCCGCACCGTGGGATCGTCGGAGAATGACCGAACTCATGGACGGCGTCATCGACGTGGCCTTGTTGGATGCCGATGTCGATGAATTCCTGCGACCCCATCCAGTCGGATTAGTGGACGCCACGGCACTCCTGCGCGCCCGGTTCAGCGCCGGGTTCGGATCCGCCGCCTGGCCTGATGGACTCGGCGGACGCGGACTGCCTCGTTCCGCCCCGGGGATTGTGGAGTGTCGCGGGTCGAAGCGGCGGGTGTGCCGTCCCTTCGCCGGGCCCCGAAACCGGATCGGGCTGGCGATGTCGACTCCGACTCCGACTCCGCTTACATTCGCCGGCCGCGGACAGCAGAAGCGGTGGCTGCAGTCTCTGTGGACGGGCGAGGAGATCTGGCGCCAGCTGCCCAGCGAACCCGGCACCGAATCCGACCTCGCCGACAAGGAGCCTGGTCCGAGAAAGCGATCGGTGGATCGTCACCGGTCAGAAGGTCTCGATGTCACGTGCGCATGGTGCACGGTGGGCGTTACCGTTCGCCCGTACCGATACCTCGGTCTCCAAGCATGTCGGTCTGACATATTTCGTGCGCGATATGCCGCCGGCCGAAGGCGTCGATGCCCGGCCGCTCCGGTACGGCATTCCTGTCGCCGCGACCCGCCATCGGGCACCGAGGCAGAAAGGATTCTGCTGGATGGCGCATCGGTTCGCCGCGAACACCCAGTTCACCGCGATCTGACACGCGCGCGGACCCGACTCGTCGGCCGGGGCAGGGCCATCTGGGCTGCCAAGGCCTCGCCGAGCTGCCGACCTCTGACTGTCCGGTCGATCTCCGATCGCCTGTCGTCCCACCCCTGATCCTGTCGAGGAGTTCCGCATGAGCGAGCAAGAAACCATTCACCAGTTCCGGCTGCGGGCCCGGGACTGGTTGGCGTCTCACGCCCCTGCCACCATCCCATCCCGCAAAGACCCCGAGTACCTGAGGGTCGCGCGGGAGTTCCGCCGGGCGATGTTCGAGGCCGGTTTCGCCGGAATCGACTGGCCGGTGGCGTTCGGCGGCCAGGGGCGAACAGCAGCAGAACGCCGCGCCTTCGAGGAAGAAGCGTCGAATCACATTCTTCCGCTGGTCGTCTTCGATATCGGCCTCGGGATGTGCGCACCGACCATACTCAGTGTGGGGACCGATGAACAGAAGCGCCGGTTCATCCGGCCGATGCTCGACGGCTCCGAGATCTGGTGCCAACTCTTCTCCGAGCCGGCGGCCGGGTCGGATGTGGCCAGTCTGCTGACGCGGGCGGTTGTCGACGGCGACCACTTCATCGTCAACGGCCAGAAGGTCTGGACAACGGGCGCCGAGGTGAGCGATTGGGGAATGATTCTCGTCCGCACCAACCCTGACGTGCCGAAGCACCGTGGCTTGACCATGCTCGTCGTCGACATGCAGGCACCCGGCGTCACGGTGCAACCGTTGGTGGACATGACCGGTGTCGCCCATTTCAACGAGGTGTTCTTCGACGACGTCCACGTCCCACTGGACGCGGTCGTCGGCGAGGTCGACCGCGGCTGGGACACCGCGCGCGTGTTACTCACCCACGAGCGGTTGGCGGTCACGAGCGGGGGTGGAACCGCAGGCGGAAGCAGCGGTCCATTGTCGTTCGCGGGTTTGAAGGCAGCCGCCGAATCCAGCGGCATCCTCGCCGAGCCCTCCGCACAGCAGGCGCTCGTCGACTTCTATCTTCTCGAACAGTCACTACGCCTGTTCAACGACCGAATCACACGCGATGTCCTGCGGGGCGTCGACCCCGGCGCACGCGGTTCGGTCGGCAAGCTCCTGCAAGGCGAACTGCTCCTCCGCGGTGGCGTGCTGGCAGCGGAACTGGACAATGGTGACGTCGTCGCCGGGGACGCCGCCGATGAGCTTGCCGCGGATGTGCTCTTCACCCCGGCTTTGGCAATCGGTGGCGGTACCAACGAGATCCAGCTGTCGATCATCGCCGAACGGCTGCTCGGATTACCCCGCGAGCCGGCAAGTGACACCAAGTTGCCGTTCCGAACGAAACCCACAACCAAGGAGGGCGCGGCATGACCGCCACGGTGTCAATCGCAGGCCAGGACGACCTGGACGCGTTCCGCGAAGCCGTCCGTGACTTCCTGGCCGCTCGGGCGCCACGAGAACACGTCCGCCAGGTCATCGCCGCGGGCGGCGTCGACAGCTCCGCCACCTGGACTCGCGCAGCCCGTGAGATCGGCGTGCAAGGCCTTCTCATCCCGGAGACACTCGGGGGAGCCGGTGCCCCACCCGGCGTCGCCGCGGTGGCGATCGGGGAACTCGGCGCAGCACTGACGGTCGGCCCGTTCCTCCCGACCCTCGTGGGTAGCGATGCCTTGGCCGCCTCTGGCCAGGCTGATGCCGCCGCCGCGATCGCCGCGGGCGAAGCGAAGGTGGCGCTCGATTTCGCCACGCTCAAGGCGCCGATCGCAGTCGAACGAACTGGGCCGTCATCGGTCGTGCTGGATGCGGCTGCGCTTCGAGTCCCGGACGTTCTCGACGCCGACATCCTGCTTGTCGGTGTCACCTCCGAGAGCGCATCCGGTCTGGCGATCATTCGCACTGACGATCGCGCGGTCGCCGTGAAAGAGCTGCGATCCATCGATCTCACCCGTCCGGTCGGTCGGGTGGCCGTGAACGCCGCGACCGCACCGTTTGTCCAGGACGGCGGCGACCTGCTGGCCAGGGCCGGCGACCTCGCGGCACTGCTGCTCGCCTCTGAGCAGATCGGCATCATCGACCGGGTGCTGCGCGATGATGTCGCATATCTGCTCGACCGAGAGGCATTCGGCCGCAAGGCCGGATCGTTCCAGGCGGTCAAGCACCAACTCGCGCAGATCTACTGCCACTGGGAACAAGCCGTCGCACTTCACGACCACGCGCTCGCCGTGTTCGAGCGCCCTGCAGAACGGACGCACGCGGTCGACGCCCTGCAATGTTTCGTCGCACCGGCCGCCGTGACAGCGACCACGGTCGGCCTACGGCTCCTCGGTGGCATCGGGTTCACCTGGGAACACGACGCCCACCTCTACTTCCGTCGTGCCCGTGCCGATGAATCGATGCTCGAAAACATCCATGTGCGACGTTCGCGACTCGCCGGCTCGCTCGGCCTGCGCACTCCGGTCTCAGGAGACGATGCGTGAAACCACCCGGAGTTTCGGCGATCGCGACGGGCGAGCGTCCGGCCGCGACCGAAGCACTGATCGCTGGCGACGTGAGAGTCGTTGTGTTCGACGCCCCATCTGCCCATGCCGCCGAGGCCACACACCGGTTCGGCGCCGTTCGTCCAGGCCGACGTCCGTGAGGAGGACCAGATCCACCGCCGTGGGCCACGCAAGCAAGCGACCTCCGACCGCTCCGGGTCTACTGCGCCCACATCTCAGACCCCGCCACAATCCTGGGATTTTCGGGACTGGCGACCACGGCGTCGGTCACCGTGCGCGGACATGTTCAATTCCCTGACGACGTCGACGCCATCGTCCCAGCCGATGGGGGCGTAAGCGGGCACCTGACTATGGGGACCCGCATAGTGCTTCGCCCGCAAGGCGCGCATGGGGGACACCCTGGGAGTCTTCTGCGCCGTCGGGGCGCAGCGGCGGTGTTTGCAGATCCACGCGAACGTCCTCTCGACCACCGACCTGCGGGGCAGAACCGTGAATCCCCAGGCGTCGTCGGTGTGCTTGACGACCTGAATAGTTAGCGACAGAACTTTTTTCGTCCAATCGATCGGCCTTGCAGCGTCGCCGCTGTCGGCCCACATCTACCTCGTCGACTATCGCGGCATGGCGCCGGACTGATCGTCGAGAAGCGGGCAGGCAGGCCCGCCGGTAATCGGAACGCGCCGTCCCGGCCGAGGACCCTGGCCATCGTCACCACGACCGCCAGCAGCAACCCGTTCGAGTCCACCGCGATGTGCCGTGCACTGCACCGACTGGGAGTCGATGATCGCGGCCGAGGGCACCGGGCCGCGTCCACCATGGACACACGAACCCAGCGGGTGCAGATCGAGTAGATCGCCGTGGCGGGCGGGAACTCTGCCGGCGGCTGCCGCCAGGCGATCCCGCCGCGCACCACATCGAAGATCGCGTCGAGTACCAGACGACGGCAGTATTATTCGCCCACCCCTTTCCGCGCGTGCTTCCGGGAGGCGGGAGCAGCGGCTCGAGGATCGGCCACTGCGCGTCGGTGGTAGACGAGGTCGGGTACGCCGCACGGCGGTGCGCCAGCGCCTCATCGGGGGTGTGGCATGACGCACAGCGCAATGGGGCGATGATGGCAAGTGAACTCCTGGTCGGGTCGTGACGTAGACACTCACTGACCTATCAGGAGTTCACCCATTCCGCACCCGTCACACGCTGACCCGCACTGAGTTTTCAGACGCTCTCTGAGGCAGCATCACTCCCGTTCCGGGCGATCGTCGGCCGCCATCTTCTCGAGGGCAATCGCGAGCTCATCCAGGTCGGCGCCGGCACCGTATTCCACATTCCCAGACCCGAGAACTCCGCTCTCGCCCAGCGCATCCGCAAGTCCTGCACCACCTCGCCGGTGCGTGACGCCTCCGGTAGCAATGACGACCGAATCGGCCACGAACGTGGAGACCGTTCGGCGAACGAGCAGGCTGCCCGTTGGACGCGGTCAAGGGAACGGGCAGGTTCGGCCGTGGTCGAGGCACCGTGAGGGTCGCCCCGAGATCGGCAGGTGGCGTGCGATGACGGTCGCGTGCATCGCGAGGTACAGACATCCAGAGGCAGAACTGTCCAGTCGCGCAATGAGACATGCTTCGACCCGGATGATGATGGTGTCGCAGTCTGCAACAGGAGCTTTGCCGGTGACCAGGCGTTTCGTAGCGTCCTAGGGGTAATCCCCCCAACGAGGACGGCTGGTTGACGGTGACGGAAGCATATATCTACGACGCGATCAGGACCCCCCGTGGCCGTGGTCGGCAGAACGGCGCGCTGCATTCGGTGCGTCCGATACAACTCATCACAGACCTGATCACGGAAACTCTGAAGCGGAACCCGACGCTGGATCCTGCGGAGATCGATGATCTCGTCCTCGGAGTGGTCTCCCCGGTGTCCGAGCAGGGTGCAGACCTCGCCAAGACTGCTGCCATCTCCGCCGGTCTTCCCGACCAGGTGGCCGGTGTGCAGATCAACCGGTTCTGCTCATCGGGCCTCGAGGCGGTGAACATGGCGGGCCAGAAGATCCGATCTGGATGGGATCAGGTCGTATTGGCCGGCGGTGTCGAGTCCATGTCGCGGGTACCGATGGGAAGCGACGGCGGCGCGCTCTACGCAGACCCCGCCACGATGTACGACAACCACCTCGGACCCCAGGGGGTGAGCGCCGACCTGATCGCCACCATGGCCGGATTCACCCGCGACGACGTCGACGCCTACGCGGTGGAATCGCATCGGCGCGCCGCCCATGCCTGGTCCGCGGGTTATTTCGGCCGGTCGATCGTTCCGGTTGTCGACAGCTTCGGAACGGTACTGCTCGATCATGATCAACTCGTCCGCCCGACCAGCACCGTGGAGAGTCTCGCCGAGTTGCCGCCGTCGTTCGTCGCGATGGGAGCCGCCGGATTCGATGAAGCGGCCCTCCAAAAATTCCACTGGGTGGAGAAGATCGATCACGTGCACACGGCCGCGAACTCGTCCGGCATCGTCGACGGCGCCGCGCTGGTGGTCGTCGGCAGTGAAGCCGCCGGCGCCCGCCTCGGCCTCGAACCCCGCGCCCGTATCGCGCACGCCGCGGTGTCCGGCGCAGACCCGACACTGATGCTGACCGGACCGACTCCCGCGACCGAGAAGCTGCTGGCACAGACGGGTCTGACGACCGACGACATCGATCTCTTCGAGCTCAACGAGGCATTCGCGTCGGTGGTGCTCAAGTACCAGGCCGACCTGAAAATCCCCGCCGAGAAACTCAACGTCAACGGCGGCGCAATCGCGATGGGCCACCCTCTGGGAGCCACCGGCGCGATGCTCGTCAGCACGGTCATCGACGAATTGGAACGGCGCGACCAGCAGCGCGCCCTGGTGACCCTGTGCATTGGCGGCGGCATGGGCATCGCGACCCTGATCGAACGAGTGTGAGGACAACGATGACAACCACCCAGGCCCCTGACGACCTCGCCACGGCCACGATTATCTGGTCGAAGAACGCGGACGGCGTCGTCGTCTTGACGATGGACACACCGGGTTCGACGGCCAACATGCTGACCCCTGATTTCGAGAAGGACCTCGAATCAGTACTCGACCGTCTGGCGGCCGAGAAGGACACGGTCGCAGGCGTCATCTTGACATCGGCGAAACGCACGTTCTTCGCCGGCGGCGACCTCGACGCAATCCGACAGGTCACTGCGGATTCGGCGATCGACTTCGCCGCCGGCGTGCGGCGAACCAAGGCGCTGCTGCGCCGTCTCGAGACTGCCGGAGTTCCGGTCGTGGCCGCCCTCAATGGCAGCGCACTCGGCGGGGGGCTCGAAATCGCGCTGGCCTGCCACCACCGGATCGCGGTTCGCACGCCGCGCACGGTTGTCGGTTTCCCCGAGGTGACCATGGGACTCTTGCCCGGCGGCGGGGGGATCGTCCGCGCGGTCCGCCTCCTCGGACTCCGCACCGCTGTCGAGCAGCTATTGCTGAACGGCTCCACGGTGAACGCCGACAAGGCCCTCGCAATCGGGATCGTCGACGAGGTCGTCGATTCACCGAGCGAGCTGATCGCAGCAGCCACCGCCTGGATCAGGGCGCACCCCGGGGATGCGTCACAGCCGTGGGATGTCAAGGGGTACAAGATTCCCGGCGAGCCGACCGACACGGTCGCCGGCCTGCTGACATTGGCGGTGCACCGCAAGGTCAAGGGGGCGAACTACCCGGCGCCGCGGGCGATCGTCGCGGCGGCCACCGAGGGCGCGCGCATCGGATTCGACGCAGCCATGGAGGTCGAAACCCGCTACTTCACCGAACTCGTTGTCGGTCAGGTGGCGAAGAACATGATCAAAGCCAACTTCTTCGACCTCAAGGCGGTTCGTGGCGGCGCCGCCCGTCCCGACCTGCCAGCCGCCCCGCCCGTCACCACCCTCGCGATCATCGGGGCGGGCATGATGGGCGCCGGACTGGCGTATCAGGGCGCGGCCGCCGGTATGGATGTTCTCCTGCTGGACGTCGACGAAGCGGCGGCCGAGCGTGGCAAGGATTACTCTCGGCTGTTGGTCGAGAAGGCCGTCGACCGCGGTACGATGTCCGCCGAGGACGCGGCCGCACTGGTCGACCGAATCCGGGTCATCACCCGCGATGAGGACCTGTCGGGCGCGCAGGCCGTCATCGAGGCCGTGGTCGAGGACACGAAGGTCAAACAGGATCTGTTCCGCAGGATCGAGCCCCACGTCCCCAACGCCTTGCTGGTATCCAACACCTCCACCCTCCCGATCACCGAACTCGCCACCGGGGTCGAACGCCAACCCGAGTTCATCGGAATGCACTTCTTCTCCCCGGTCGATCGAATGCCATTGGTGGAAATCATCATTGGCAAGAAGACCAGCCAGGAAAGCCTCGCGCGGGCATTCGACCTCGGCCTGCAATTGAAGAAGACCCCCATCGTCGTCAACGACAGTCGCGGCTTCTTCACCAGCCGGGTGATCACATCCCGGATGAACGAGGCGCTGACGATGATCGGTGAGGGTATTCCGGCGGTCAGCATCGAACGAGCCAGCCAACAGGCCGGGTACGCCGTCGGAATCCTGCAGTTCCTGGACGAGGTCACCATCACGCTGCCGCGGAAGGTGCTCGACGAAGCGAAGGCGTCGGCCGAGGCTGCGGGGCTGCCGTGGCAGCCGCATCCCTCGGAGCCGGTGCTGATCCGGCTCATCGACGACTACGGGCGTTGTGGTCGTTCGACCGGTGCCGGGTTCTACGATTTCGTCGACGGACGCCGCACGAACCTGTGGCCAGGCCTCGAGGAACATTTCGAGGGCCCCGGTCCACACCCCTCGATGAACGATCTCATCGAGCGTCTGCTGTTCACCGAGGCCATCGAGGCGGCGAAGTGTTTCGATGAGGGAGTGCTCACCTCGGTCGTCGACGCGAATGTCGGATCATTGATCGGCATCGCCTTCCCGGCATGGACCGGTGGCGTGATGCAGTACGTCCAAGGCTACGACGGCGGGGTGGACGGATTCATCACCCGCGCCGAAGAACTCTCGGCAACCTACGGTCGCCGATTCACGCCGCCGGCCTCGCTGCGATCGGTCTTCGAGACTCAAAAGTGAGCGAGAGCCGCACGTATCGGTGCGCTGTTGGACCAGATCCGTGGCCCACCCACCTCGACCTGAGAGTGCACCACCCGAGAATGAACATCCGTGAAAGCCGTCGCTGGTTTGCCCGAGTTGCCGGCCGCGGTCGACCAGGACTCGGCACCAGCGACTGGTCGAGATCACGGGGGGTGCCGACCAGTTCGCCGTTACCGGCGATCACCAGTGGATCGATGTCGACATGGTCCGGGCGGCCGAAGGGCGGTTCAAGGGAACCCATCGCCCATGGGGACCTCCCGCGGGCGATCGGTCCGGTGCTCATGAGCCCATCTACCGGACCGGTGGTCTCGAGACGGTGGTCGACGACGGAGCCGAAAAGCTTCGCTTCGTTGCTCCTGTCTGCACCGGGTGCCGGCGTTCCTCGGATCCCTGCACGACGGCGGCGGCGGTATCCTGGCCAGGCCCACATGAGCTTCACGGCCATCCCGAGTCCGTGGGCAAACCCGCGTGTGTCGCTGCGGCGATCTTTCGGCTGGCAGAGGGGCGCGACGCCGAGATGATACTGCCCTGGGTCACGCTCGACCTGGCTCATGTGTCGCCGATCGAGACCACGGTGAACCTCGGTGGGCGCGATGCTCCACTGGACAAGATTTTCAAGGAGAAGGTATGAGCGCGACAATATCTCGACTCGATCTCGGTCGGCAGATGCTGCGAGTGGGACGCGGATATCTCGTTGATCGTGTCACCAGACCCCGGCCGACGACCCTCGACGTGGTGCCGCCGTTCGCGGACTCGCTCACGCCTGAGTGGCTGACGGCAGCGCTGTGCTCGAAGACCTCTGTCCGGGTGGTATCGGCCGACCACGAGACCGTCAGCGACGGCACCACCTGCCGCGGTCGCCTCACTCCTCACTACGCAGGACCCTCCGCCGAGGTCGACCGGCTCCCGGCGACGGTGTTCGTGAAATCGACCTCGACGTTTGTGACCAGATTGCACGTCGGGGCGAACGGCGGCGCCACCGGAGAGGTGCGGTTCTACCGCGACATCAAACCGAGAACGAACATCCTGGCGCCGGTCGGATACTACGGCGCTGCCGACCGTCGTTCCGGACGATCCATCCTCTTGATCGAGGACATGGACCGCATCGAGGGTCTGACGTTCGGCGACTGTCGCAAACCGCTCACCCGAGCGCAGGCCGAGGGTGTTGTGGACACGTTGGCCGAAGTGCACGGCGCGTTCCTCGACAGTCCACGATTCTCCGATGACCTGCGCTGGGTGATGCGCACGATCGACGTTCAGGAAGTTCTCAATGCGTTTGTCGATTGGGAGCGACGGGCCGTGGTCGGGCTCGACCGCGCGGCCGACCACGTGCCTGCAGAGCTGATGCAACGGCGAGACATCCTCCACAGTGAATTCATGCATTCCCTGTCGCTCGACGATCAGGTTCCCCGCGGGCTGGTGCACTCGGACGTCCACGCCGGCAACTGGTACCGTCTGCCGGACAACCGCATGGGTCTATTCGACTGGTCGGCATACTCGCGCGGAAACGGAACTCGCGATGTGGGGTACGCGCTCATGTCATCGCTCGAGCCTGCGGACCGACAGACGTGGGAGCGTGACCTGGTCGACCGCTATGCCGACCGGCTGTCACAGATTTCGGGACGACCGCACGACCCGAAGGATGTCTGGTTGTCCTATCGCCAGCAATTGTTGCACGGACTGACTTTCTGGCTGACGACCCTGGGGCGTAGCGCCATTCAGCCGAAAATGCAGTCCGACGAGGTCGCTCTCCTCAACATCTCGCGGATGGCGCAGGCCGTGGTCGACCTCGATACGTTCGCAGCCCTGAACCGATCCTGATCTTCGTGGCCTGCAAATCGGCGCGAAGGTTAGGGCTACAACACGTGCCGTGGGGGCCGCCACCGAAGTCGGGCGTCCGTCACCCACCACACCACGGTGTCGCGGGGGAATTCGGCATTGTTCACCCAAGATGCCGATCGAACCGGTCCACGCATACATGGCGGCGCACGCGCGACAGATGATGTATCGGCAATGTCGACCGTCGAGGCAGGACCAGATTGCCGGTCGGCTCCGCTTCGGCGAGAATTCTGATGCAGGTCCCACGTGAGCCCGGCGTCGCGGAAAAGGCGGGAGATCACCAGGCGCCGCCCTGGGTAGCACCAAAGTCCGGAGACGTTCGGTGCTCGATGAGCGGGTGTTGGTCACGGCGCCGCCCTCGCACATCGTCTGAAGTGCGTAATGGTGGCCCGTGTTCGCGAGATTGATCGGCCTCGTCGGGAGCAGTCGTCCGCCATGAGCTCCGAGTGCGTGGCCGGGGTGAGGATGCCCGTTCGCCCGGTCCGGGAAAGACGTTCGACGATCATGTCGTCGACGTCGCGACGTTCCTACCCCTTCCGGATGGGGCCGGCCCGCGTCGATGACGGCGGATTTCATGGAGCTCCGTCAATTGTGGGTGAGTGCCTGTGAAGAGCTGTTTTCGCTGCTCGCGCTCGGAATCCGTGCTGCGGGTGCGGTGTCGCGATTCGCGACGTGCAGGCGGACTGGGGGAGGGCAGGATCGAATGCGGATCACCAAGCATCGACGAGGGGTTGAGGAATGGGACTGGGAATGGACGCCGCGGAACGTAGTGCATTCGTGGAACAGGGCCACACCGGAATTTTGACCACCCTTCGGCGAGACGGGTGTCCCGTCACCCTGCCCGTGTGGTTCGCTCCGATCGACGGAGTCATCTACGTGGCGTCACCATCCGGGGCCGCGAAGGTCAAACGGCTCGAGCGGGACGACCGATGCTGGTTCATGGTCGAGCGTGGCAATGCCTGGACGGAACTCGCTGCGGTCGGGTTTGCCGCCCGCGGAAGGACCCTCGCACCCGGTGATGAAGCGGCCCGGGCAGCCGCGGCCCTTGCCGACCGGTATGCGGCATTCAGGCCGGCCGACGAGTCCCTCCCCGCGGCGATGCGCACCCATTATGCGGATCAGGTGATCATCCGGATCGAACCGGTGGACGAGCCACTGAGCTGGGACAACTCGAAGGCTCGACTCACCGGCACCTGACCCCGCCCCGCGGGTCCGCGATATCAGAGGCCGATGGCCGCCGCGACCCGCTCGAGGTGACTTGCCCCGGACCCCAGTGTCACGCGGAACGCTTTGATGGATCTGGTGAACACGTGCAACGGGTACTCGGTGGAAAAACCCATCGCGCCGTGCACCTGGTGCGAGTTGAAGACGACCATGTCACCGATGTCGGTCAAATACGCCTTCGCCACCGACACGAACTCGGCCGCCTCCGATCGGTGTTCCGCCAGCGACCATGCGGCCTCCCAGGTCAACAGGCGCGCGGCGTCAATCCCCAGCCGCATGTCGGCGCACCGATTGCTGACCGACTGAAACGATCCGATCTGGCGGCCGAACTGCTCGCGATCGATGGCCCATTTCACCGACAGCTGCAGTGCCGCCTCACACGCACCGACGGCGTGGGCGCACTGCAGCACCGTGGCCGTGAGCAGAGCCCGCTCCACGACACCCGGGACCCGCGACGGATCGACGTCGACAACCTCATCAGCGGTGACCCGGACACCGTCGAAGACGACGGCCGCCCTCGGCTCCCCCCCGATCACCGACTGTGGGCGAACGGCGACCCGATCGGCGGGGACAAGCACCAACGATCGCCCACGGTCCGCGAGTTCGGCATCGACGAGGAACACGTGCGCTTGCTCGGCGAACGGAACGAGTGTGTAGGCGCCTCTGAGCACCCATCCCTCCCCGTCGCGCACGCCCACCGCGGCATGCTCGGACCACTCGTCGGCGACGCCTTCGCGGAGCAGCGGCATGGTCGCCACGATCGCTCCCTCGCAGATCCCGGACAGTGTCTGCGCATACCGTGCGTCATCCGCGGCCACCAACGGCAACGCCACCAAGGCCGTCGACGCCGTCATCGAGCACGTGAGACCCGCCCGTCCGAGCTCTTCGGCCAGGAGCGCGAGCTCCACGAGGGTGCCGTCGGCGCCACCATGCTCGGATGGAACAGCGAGGGCCGGCCATCCCAGCTCGGCGACCTGACGCAACAGTTCTTCATGGTCGTGATGATGGGCCATCTCCCCATCGACCTCGGTCAGGGGAAACCTCTGTGCCAGAAACCGTCGCGCCGTGTCGACCAGGTCTTCCTGCTCACGGTCAAGATTCAGATCCATGTCTCAGCCTGCTTTCGGAAGCCCGAGGCCGCGTTGAGCGACAATCAGGCGCTGTATGTCGACGGTCCCGGCCCCGATCGACATCGGGATCATCTCGATCCACTCACGTTCCATCGCGCCGCCGATCGGGGCGTCGGACTCACCTTCCCGGAGTAACCCGTTCCACCCGACGATCTCCATTCCAACCCGGGCTGCCTCCTGGGTGGCCTGGCCGCCATGTATCCAGGCCATCGAGGCCTCGGCAACGGGTTCCTTGCCGGCCTCGACCATCGACGTCACGCGATAGCTGATGAGCCGCGCGGCCCGGTAACGGCAGTACAGGTCGGCGATCTTGGTGCGGATCTCCGGATCGTCGCAGAGTCGGCGCCCATCACGCTCGGTCGTACGAACGTAATCGATGAGTTGCTCGATGGTGCGCAGGGCGCGTCCGTGCGTTGCGATACCGGTCCGCTCGAATGACAACCCGTACGTGATGAGCGGCCAGCCACCGTCCTGCGGGCCCAGCAGATTCTCCTTCGGGACCACGACGTCTTCGAAGAAGATCTCATTGATCTCGCCGAAGCCACCCATACTCCGGATCGGTCGTACCGTGATACCCGGAGTTGTCATGTCGACCAGCAGAACCGAGATCCCCCTGTGTTTCTTCTCCTCGGTGTTGCTGCGAACCAGCAGCAGGCACCAGTCCGCCGGTGAGTTCGCGTAGCTGTTCCAGATCTTCTGACCGTTGACGACAAAATGGTCATCCTTGTCCTCGGCTCGCGTCCGCAACGACGCGAGATCCGACCCGGCCCCCGGCTCGGAGAACCCCTGGGTCCAGATCACCGACCCCGCGGCCATCGGTGGGAGGAACCGCTGCTTTTGTTCCTCGCTACCGAACCGCATGATCATCGGACCGATGTAGTTCAGATTCATGTACTGGGGTCCACGTGGTTCACCGTGCGCCCACATCTCCTCGCGGAGCACCATCTGCGACCAGAGGTCCCCGTCGCTGCCGCCGTATTCTTTCGGCCACGACAGCGTCAACCAACCCCGCTCGGCGAGCGCCACGCAGATGTCTCGGGTGAGCTGCACGGTGGCATGGGCATTAGAACCGTAGATACCCCGCCACTCGTCGGTCAGCTCGTCGTTCAAGAAATGTCGTAGGTCTTCACGAAACCGGTCCTGCTCCTCGTTGAATTCGAAATTCATATTCGTTGGCAGCCTTCCTGACTCCATTGCCTGTTGCCGCGGCCATGTGCACCATCAGGATGTCGTCCCTGTGTGCCGTTGCATGTCCCATCTCGATACAACGTCAACGAGCAGTGGCCGGTCCGGACAGATTAATGGCACGGCTTCGCCCCGTTCTGCTCGCCCGGGGAGGCCGGGACTTGCTGTTTTGGCACTCCGCGGTTGCGGATGCTCCCGAGAAGAGCGCCGACACAGGTGAGTCTGGTGAAGCGAATGGTCGGGGAAAAAGCGACCTCGCCGCCGCCCCCCGGATCCCGGTGCCCCCTGCGTGGTTTGCGGCCCGCGTTGCGTTGAGGTGCTTGCCGCACGCTCACCAGCGCGCTTCGCCGACTTGGCAACCCGCATCCGCTTCAATGTGTTCCGATTGGGGTGCGGTTAACCAGACTCAGCCAGTCGCGCGCCTGAACAGGTACTCGCTGGTAACTGAGCCGACCAGATCCCCGGCGGGCGATCGAAGGCTAACTGCCACGGATACCGTGTCCAACTGCGAGCCATCGCGCGTGGTTTGTGATTCGAAATTTGTGATTGTCGCCGATGCGTCGTACGTGGCGCCGACCAACAAGGGCAGGTCCTGAACGATATGGCGGTTTCCGCATTCCATTTCGTCGGTTTCGCGCTGCTGCGCCAGAATGCACAGCTCCTCAATGGTGATTCCCATGCATCGAACCGCCGCGACAATGAACCACATCGGATGGGCAAATCCGTCCGGATGCGGATCCGAGAGCACCGACCCTTCGTCGGTCACCGCCTCGTAGGCTTCGATCCGTAGTCGGCCACCAGGAAGAGTGAGACCGTCGAGAGCGGAACGAAGATCATCGGTCGGAGTCGTCATTGCAACCTCACTTGGTTGTCGCCCGAGACGGCGACATCCCGGCGGTCAGCGCTGTCAGGCCTGTGTTCATTGTGATCAAGTTTCCCTCAACTTGTTCGATGCCCAATGTCTCGGAGGCGTCACACCAATCAGCATCAGCGGCGGTATGAACACTCGATCGACGGTTGGCGCTAGATGGCTCACCAATAGATCCTCCGGCGCACTTCCCGCCGCGCGTGTAGCGGAAGTACACCGCTTCCAGCCTTCTGACATCAGGGATACACCGACAGGTTCCCAGCGTGCCAGTCGGCCGGCCGCGTTGAGTGGTGATATGTAGCGTTTCGCGACACATCGACGATCCGCCACCGACCACCTCGGCCTCGACGTGCTCGCACGCTCCCGCGGACGACCAGTCGCCACATCACCATTGCACCACTAGGATCACATCACCCGTCCTGAATTGTGAGACGATCTTGCGCACAATGCTCTGGGTGCTTGACCTTTTCCGTCTTCGCGGTAAAGATCGGCAGCTAGATTGACTGTGGACGAACAGGTTGATCAGTGCATATGGGAGTGAGCATGCTAGCTCTTGATGATTCTCGCGAGTTTTACGCCGCAAGAGAGGCGTTCTTGTCAGACGGGCTAGTCCCGCCCGCTGGGGTGGTCCGCCCGGTAATCTTTGATTCGTGGCACCGGTCGAAGCTGTACGGCCTTGACGCGAACGGAGTCAATGGTGTTCGTGTCGTCGGAGGATCATTAGAAGACCGTCAGCTGGTTCGAGCATCGAAACCTCTTGTCGATCGCTATCGCGCCGGGATGTGGGACTTTCCGTCCGCACTCATGTTCACAGACGAGGTGGGCACGATCCTCGAGCATCGTGTCAACGATCCAAAATTTGCCCGCCGCCTCGACGCGCGCAACATCGCACCGGGGTTCAGCCTTGCCGAGAATTCCGTTGGGACATGCGCAGCCGGCATCTCCCTCGAGACCGGCAAGAATGCGCTCGTTCTTGGTGCCGAGCACTTCCCGACGAGTGGGTCGTCGTTGGCGTCGGCAAGCGCAGTAATACATCACCCGATCACCCACCGGATGATTGGGACGGTGGCTCTCAGCTGTGCTGTCCGTGAAGCGTCTCCCCTGATGCTTTCGTGGCTCGAGGACCAAGCCGACAAGATCGAGCGCTCCATCCTCGATTCGGCGTCTGCGCGGGAACAACAGTTGCTCACGGCGTTCATGTCGGAGAGCCATGACATACGAAATCCGGTGATCTGCCTCAATGAGCGGACCGTCATCAGTAATGCGGCTGCCGCACGTCTGATCGCGAATGTCGATCAGACATTGTTGTGGGAGTTGGCAGCTGAATCGGTGAGATTGGGGCGGTCCGGCTCATTCGAAGTGATGCTTCCCGATTCAGGCACTCTCGTAGAGGTGCACTGCAAGCCGATCGCACGCGGAGACGACGTTGTGGGTGCCACACTCCGTCTCAAGAATGGCCCATCGAGGTCGACTCAGTTGAAGGTGTCGTGTCCGCCACTGTCGCCTCGAGAATCGGTAATTTTACCGCGGCTTGCCGGGCAGAGCATCGCCTGGCTCGAGTTCTGCCGGCAGTTGCGCCTCGCTCTGGACGATCGTAAGGCCATCCTGCTGATCGGAGGCCCGGGAAGTGGGAAGACGAGTGTTCTGACCGAATTGGCGCGAACCTATCAGTCCGATGGTGAAGTCGCCCTGATAGACCTTGACCCGACATCGGATCACCGCGAGCAGATCGCCTCCGCACTCACGGGAGCGGGACCGATCATCGTCGACAACCTGCATATGTGTCGAGGATTCGGTGTGCGCCAGCTCAGTGACGTGTTGCGTGGCACTAGTTCATCGGCGCAAGTGATTGCAGCAATGTTGTGGAATGACAGTAGTGACGGTTGTCTGTCGGCCGACGACTTCGGTGTTTGGCCTGGGGTCGTGATTCAGATCCCGCAGCTGAAGGATCGAATTGGTGACCTTCCGCTCTTGCTGGATTCGCTGACAAGCAAGCGTGTCGCGTCTGGGATGCGTCCGGTCTGGACGGCAGAGGCCGTGCAGACATTGGGCCGTGTCGCGTGGTCGGCCAACGTCGCCTCCCTGGCGAAGATCGTGACGTCGATGATTCGGCGGCATGCCGGCCCGTATATCCGGCGGGACGACCTGCCATCCGAGGTCCTCGCGCTCGCCGGGCGGCGGCCTTTGTACGGATTGGAGTACTCCGAGGTACAGGCGATCATTCAGGCGCTCAAGGCCAGTGACGGAAATAAGAGCCTGGCTGCTGAGAAGCTAGGAATCGCGCGGTCGACTCTCTACCGAAAGGTTCGCGCACTCGGGATCGACCTGTCGGGGTCGACTTACTGAGGTTTCTTCTCTGAGAAGGTTAGCGAGACGCGCGTACCGGTGCGTTCGTCTTGGTCGAGAATGCGCACCGCAACCAGTGGACGATGCGTGCTGGGGAGAAGCAGCTCTACCGGCCGGTCGGCATCATCCGGGGGGTCGGCAGCGAACTATCAAGTCTGCGTGTGGATTCGGTGGCTGTACGGCACAGTCGGTGTTGCTCACGCCCTGATCGATGAGGTCGCGGCGTTGCCAACCCGATTGCGTCGAAACCGTGCCGGGGATCGGGAGCCGGCACGTCACCACACGATATGAAGGTCGCGGCCGAGCGGCCGCCCTCCGTGAAGTTCGGGCCGCATGGAGGTCTGCGCGCCGCGAAAGGCTGGCGAAGTAGGACATGCGCTCGAGGCGCTACTTCGCCAGCCTCACCCGCCGTACTGCGGGGGCGTTTAGTGATTCACGTGACGTCAGGTGAACTCGAGGCCGTCGTATCCGCTGGCCTCGGTGTTCGAGAGCCACTCTTTGTACGCAGGCAGACCCGCGGGATAGAGCAGGAAGCTTCGCGCTTTTCCGGGGATGTTCGCGCCCCACTGCCAGGACGATGCACCATCGAAAATCGTGCCGTCGACAACACCGGCGAGATGGTCGACCCAGTCCTTCGCGGCCTGCTGATCGGCATCAACTGTCTTATGTCCTTTGGAATCCATGTATTCGAGGAGTCGCACGGCGAACTCGACCTGATATTCGGTGACTCGCGGAACGTTGCCGACTAGTGCCTGAACGCCACCGATCATCAAAAGATTCGGGAAGTTGGGCGTCAGCATGCCCATCCGCGTGATCGGACCGTTGGCCCATTCGTCCTTGAGTTTCTTGTCGTCGAGTCCGGTGATGTCGATTTTGTTGAATGCTCCGGTACCGACATCGAAACCGGTGGCGTAAATGATGAGATCGAATTCGAATTCGCGTTCTTTTGTCTTTATTCCGAGTTCGGTTATTTCGAGAATTGGATTCTCCGTGGTATCGATCAACTCCACGTTGTCGCGGTTGTAGGCCTCGTAATATCCGATCTCCATGGGGGGTCGCTTGGCCGCGTAGCCATGATCTGTTGGGATGAGCTTCGCGGCGATTTCAGGGTCGTTCACCCTTGATCGAATCTTCTCCGCGATGAAGTCACAGTATTCGCGGTTGATTTCCTCCGACTCCATCACCTCGGGATAATTTGAGAACAGCGACGCGAAACCGCGCTTGTCCCAAAGCTCTTCCCAAAACAGCTGTCGCTGTTCAGAGTCGTGGTCGCGGGCGGACAGATCCGGGAAGTCGTGGACGAAGCCGCCGAGGTTTTGTGTCGACGCGTGGATCTGATCGTAGGTCGCCTTGATCGTCTCGAGTTCGTCGGGGGAGACCGGTCCGTTGTTCAACGGGGTGGCCCAGTTGGGTGTGCGCTGGAAAACTGTCAGCGATGCGACGTCGTCCGCGATCGTCTGAATGACCTGAACGCCGCTTGAACCTGTGCCGATCACGGCCACACGCTTGTTCGCGAAACTGACTTCACCCGGCCAGCGGGCGGTGTGATGAGATTCGCCTCGGAACTTCTCCCGGCCGGGGAACGCCGGGAAGTGGGGATCGGATAGAAAACCGATGGCGGTCACAAGGATGTGAGTCTTGTACCGCTCACCGTTATTGGTGAGGATCTCCCAATAGTTTTCCTCGGCGTTCCATGTGGCGGCGGTCACTGTTGTATTGAAATGGATCAGCGGGCGAATGCCGAACCGGTCCACGACGTGGTTCAGGTATCGGTTGAGTTGGGGCTGGCTCGCGAAATGCTCGGGCCAGTCCCATTCTTGGAGCAGTTCTTTCGAGAAGAAGTAGCAGTACGTATACGCCTCGGAATCGGTTCGTGCGCCCGGGTAGCTGTTCCAGAACCACGTGCCCCCGACCGCGGGCCCGGCTTCGAGGGCGATGACCCTCCGGCCCTCCTCCGCCAAGCGGTGGAGCTGATGGATACCGCTGATTCCAGTGCCGATGACGAGCGCGTCGAGTATTTCTGTGTCCTGCGATGACCGCGTTGATCGCTGGCTAGTGGCCACGGTGACTCCTGTCCGAAGTGGTGAGTGTTGCGTCGGTCACAATTCCGACGGTGCCTGGCAGTCTGGTCCGGCGCGATGCCGTGTGCATAGAAGCGTCGCAACATGCAACACCGGAAATCGTCGGGGAGTCGAGGACGAACCCGCGGGTCGGTGTCGCCATATGGGACGGTCGCGTTGACATGACCGACGATGGTCGCAGAATCACCTGTTGACGGATCGGATAAGGAGTAACGATGACCGAACTCACCGGACGCGAGATGATGCGGAATCTCTACCGCCTGATTGAAGGAGACGGCCTGTCCCTCGACGATCTGCGGAGCAACTACGACAAGCTGATTGCCCACGCACCGGTCCCAGCAGACATTTCCGTGTCGGAGGTGGACGCGGATGGGGTACGTTGCCTGCTGGTCGGCGTCGCCGGCACCTCGGAGGGTCGCACCATCGTGTGGTTCCACAGCGGCGGATACATGGTCGGGTCGGCTGATGCGTACCAGAACTTCGGTTACCAGCTGTCGAAGGCAAGCGGCGCGCAGGTGCTGCTGGTGGACTACCGTTTGGCACCTGAGGACCCTTATCCTGCACCGATCGAGGACGCAGTCACCGCCGCGAGGTGGGCGATCAGGACATGCCCGGAGGGCAGCGTCGTTATCGGGGGCGACTCGGCGGGCGGCGGCCTGTGCATTGCCGCCAACGTGATCCTTCGCGACGCCGGCCTGCGGCCGGCTGCGGCGATCGCACTGTCCCCGCTGACCGACCTTGCGGGTCGCGGCGAGTCGATGAAGACCAATGGTGCCGGAATCGACTATGCGTGCACACCGGAGACCGTCGCGGGGATGGCCCAGGTCTACTACCCGAATGGCGACCCGCTGGATCCGAAGGTCTCGCCGATCTACGACGAACTCCACGGTCTGCCACCTCTGTACGTCACTGCTGGTTCGATCGAGGCACTGCTCGACGACTCCACCCGCCTCGTCGAGAAGGTCAACGCCGCCGGGGGAGACGCAATCCTCGAGATCGGCGACGATCTGGGACATATCTGGCCGACGTTCTTCTCGATCCTGCCCGAAGGTCAAGCCACGCTCGAACGACTGGGCGGGTTCGTGCGAACCCACGCCAAATCGGCCTGATCCCTCGGCTGCATCCTGACCGACAGTAGAGCACGCGGCCGCGATACCCGGGGCCATCACACTGCGGTCCGTCCATGCCGGTATATCTAAAACCCGAAGGTGTCGAGGTCCGATACTTTGCGGGCCGGATGTGCGTGCACGGGCGGTCCAGACATCATCCACAACGACGAAGAAGGCTGATATATGTACCCCAACGAGGAAGCCAGGAAGAACCCGAACCGCATCGCCGCGGTCATGGGTGGTTCGGGCCGACAGCTGACGTACGGACAGTTGGATGCTTCCGCAAACCAGCTCGCGCATCTCTTCCGCGATCAAGGTCTGGTGCGACACGACCACGTGGCATTCTTCATGGAGAACAGCCTGGAGCTGATTGTTGCGTGCAGCGCCGGGGAACGGAGTGGCCTGTACTACTCCGCGATCGACGCAAAGTTCACCGCCGAAGAGGCAGCGTGGATCGTGAACAATTCCACGGCGCGGGTCGTCATCACCACAGTTGCCCTTCGACCCGTTGCCGAGGAATTGGTGAAGCGGTGTCCGCAGGTCGAGCGGTGGCTCATGGTGGGCCTCGAGCAGTCGGAAGGACCTTTCGAGTCGTACACAAAGGTCACCGAGACGTTGCCGACCTCACCGCAGGCCGATGAAAGAGTTGGTGCCTACATGGCATACACCTCTGGAACGACCGGGCGGCCCAAGGGGATCGCACGCGAGTTACCCGACATGGCCCCCTCGGACCCGCTCCCGATCATGGCGTTCGTAGCCGAGATCTATCGCTTGCACCCGGGCTGCGTCACACTGGTCCCGGGGCCGCTGCATCACATGGGTGGGCAGGCTCCGGCTAGTCTCACCATCCGGCTCGGTGGGACCGTCGTCATCATGGAGCACTTCGACCCCCAGAAGTACGTCGAGCTGGTGGACACGTATCAGGTGACGAACTCTCTGGTGGTGCCGACGATGATGTCGCGTATGCTGGCGCTCCCCGCCGAGTTCAAAGAGAAGCACACCATGGCCTCCATGGAGACACTCCTCCACGGCGCCGCTCCCTGCCCCACGTCGGTCAAGCAGCAAATGATCGACTGGGTCGGACCAGTCGTCTACGAGTACTACGGAGCCACCGAGGGCAACGGCATCACGTTCGTCGACTCCGGCGAGGCACTCGAGCGGCCGGGCACTGTCGGCAGGGCCAAAGTCGGCGAGATCGTGATCCTCGACGACGACGGGAACGAGTTGCCAACCGGTTCCATCGGTCAGGTGTGGTTCCGTGGACGTATCAATTACGAATACTTCGACGACGAGAAGAAGACGGCGGAAAGCCGCACCCCAGACGCCATGCTCAGCACGGTCGGCGATATCGGTTTCCTCGATGAGGACGGCTACCTCTTCCTCACCGACCGGGTGGCCTTCACCATCGTCTCGGGCGGAGTGAACATCTACCCGCAGGAGATCGAGAACGTGCTCGCCGATCATCCGGACGTCGCGGATGTGGCGGTCATCGGGGTTCCCAACAAGGACCGCGGCGAAGAAGTGAAAGCGATTGTGCAGCTCCGGGACGGCATTGATCCGGACACCTACGACTCCCAGATCCTCTTGGATGCGTGCGAGGGCCGCCTTGCCAAGTTCAAAAGGCCACGCTCAATCGACTACGTCGACGAAGTTCCCCGGTCGAGCAACGGAAAACTGGACAAAAAGGGTCTGCGGAAGAAATACTGGGAAGGCCACGCTACCCCCCTCGTCTAGATGTGAGGGACCCGTACCCTCCCGGCGCTGAAGCTGCCGGATACGGTCGAACCGAAAATACGCACCCGGTCCGGTGTCCGCTGGTTCCGAGCGTGCCGCAGTGGAGTTCGGTTCCGCTTCGCCGCACCAACATCCGGCCACATAAATGGCCGAAGCCGGCGATGCCTGCGCCCGGAGACCCCAGGCCCCGGGCCCGTACCACAATGCGACACCTCGCGCAGCGACGCCGTTTCTAGACTGTAGACCTCACCCTAGAGAAGGAGCTTTACGTGGCTATCCTGGTCGAGACTTCCCAGCGTGTCCGTGTCATTTCCCTGAATCGCCCCGATCGGCACAATGCGCTCGACGACCCGACCCTCGACGAGCTGCCCGTCGCCCTCGCCGACGCGTCAGCAGATCCGGCAATCGACGTCATCCTACTGCGCGGTGAGGGTCGATCGTTCTGCTCGGGACGTGACATGAGTGTCATCGACTCCGGAGAGTCGGGCATCGACAACGCCCGTTACGCCAACAACTACGAGTACATTCGTGCCGCCCAAGATCATCGGTTGGCGCTCCTCGGCTCGGCCAAACCCGTCGTGGCCGCGCTGAAAGGCCACGTGATCGGTGGCGGCCTCGAGCTGGCCATGGCTGCAGACATCCGAATTGCTTCCACCGATTCCAAGCTCAGCCTCCCCGAGGTGCTGTATGGAATTAGTACCGACACCGGGGGCGCAGTCCTCGCGACCATTCTCGCCGGACCGTCTCGCGCCAAGTTGATGCTGATGACCGGGCGCCGAATCGAGGCCCAACAAGCTCTCGCATGGGGCCTGGTCGACGAGATCGTCGAGCCCGAGGCGCTCGATGAGGCAGCGCTTGCGCTGTGCCATGAAATCGCTCAGAGAAACAACCCCGCCGTGCAGATCAGCAAGCAGCTCGTCGACCAGACATGGGAGGGCGCCATCAAGAACGGTCTGCGATCGGAGCTCCTCGCCCAGGTCGCCCTGTTCGCCGATCCAGCCTTCGCCGCTCGCGCCGATGCCTGAGTTGACGCCCTGCGATCGAGCATGTGAGCACGTGCCCTCGGCCGTGTTTCACGTTGCGACAACGTAACTCACCCGACGAGCCATAGGTTATGGGACATGCAACTAGCAAACAAGACAGTAGTGATCTCCGGCGGTAGCCGGGGAATCGGCGAGGCCATCGCGATCCGTGTCGCACGAGATGGGGCAAACGTGGCCTTGCTCGCCAAGACAGCCGAACCACATCCCAAGCTTCCCGGCACCATCTATACAGCCGCCGAGGCCGTGGAGCAGGCGGGTGGCAAAGCGTTGCCACTCGTCGGCGACATTCGCGATGACGCCTTTGTTGCCTCCGCGATCGCTAAGACCGCCGACGTCTTCGGCGGGATCGACATCGTCGTGAACAACGCGAGCGCGATCGATATGAGCCATAGCGACGCGATGACGATGAAAAAATACGACCTGATGAACGGCATCAACGCGCGCGGGACCTTCTCCGTGTCGATGCACGCCATCCCGTTCCTCAAGGAGTCCGAGTACGCACGGATCCTGACCATCTCGCCGCCGATCAGCCTCGAGCCGAAGTGGCTCACCGGCGGCACCGCGTACCTGATCTCCAAGTACGGGATGAGCCTCGCGACTCTCGGGCATGCCGAGGAGCTTCGTGACCACGGCGTCGCGGTGAACTCGCTGTGGCCGCGGACCGCTATCGATACCGCCGCCGTTCGCAACCTCTTCGCACGGGGCGCGGAGGGCACCGAGCTACTCGAGCGCACCCGCAAGCCGGAAATCATGGCCGATGCCGCCTACTATGTCCTGACCGCGGCCGGTAAAGAGATTACCGGCCAGTTCTTCATCGACGATGAAGTGTTGGAGCGGTTCGCGGGCATCACGGATCTCACGCCGTACCTCAACGGTCCGAACGCCGATGATCCGCTGATGAGCTACTGGTCCGAACCCCGCCAGTTGGCCTGACCCGATCCACATGCCGGAGCCAGGAGGCTTACACATGCTTGATCACGATGACGTCGACGAGTCGTTCCGCGAGCACGCCCGGTCCTGGCTTGCCCAGAACGCGTCGGAGTTCTTGGCCGACCACGCCGCAGCTGATGTGGACATCGAGACGTCGCGGAAGTTTCTGAGTTTGTTGCACCAAGCCGGCCTTGTCGGAATCACGTGGCCGGTCGAGTTCGGCGGGCAGGGCCGCGGCGAATCCGACGAGAACGTGTTCGCCGTCGAGAGCGCGCGATACAACCTCCCGCTCAAGGTCTTCCGCCTCGGCCTGGGCACGGTGGGTCCCGCGATCCTGGAGCTGGGGACTGTGGAGCAGAAGACCTCGTTCTGCCGTGACATCCTCACCGGAGATGCCATCTGGTGCCAGCTGTTCTCCGAGCCGGAGGCGGGATCAGACCTCGCCGGAATCCGAACATCCGCGACACGTGTCGATGGGGGGTACGTCGTCAGGGGACAGAAGGTGTGGACGTCCGGCGCGCATCTGGCCGACCGCGCGCTACTTCTGGCCCGAACCGATCCGGACGTCCCCAAGCACGCCGGTCTCACCATGTTTCTGATCGATATGCACCAGCCGGAAATCACCGTTCGCCCGCTCCCCGATGTGTCCGGTCGAGCCTTCTTCAACGAGGTACTGATCGACGGCGCATTCGTTCCGGAATCGATGACGCTCGGCGAGGTCGGCGCGGGCTGGGCAGCCGCCGGCCGGACGCTCCAGCACGAACGCGCCGCCGTGTCGACGGGTCTGGGGAAAGGCGACCGAGATACCGACACCATATCGGTGAAAAATCTCCTCAACCTGGCACGAACGCACGGCCGCTTTCTGGGTGATACGGCGCGCGCGGACCTTCTCGATCTGCTTGTTGCCGACCGCCTGGTCGGCCATCTGCGGCTCCGCCTGACGCAGGAGGCTGAAGCCGGGACGGCGATCGGCGCGCGTGGCTCCATCGTCAAGTTGCTGATGGGACGAAACGAAATCGAAGCAGCCAAGACTGCCTCGCGTGTACTGGGGCCGCTGGCGGTCACCGGCCGTGACCCCGGTGGCTCGCCGACCGACGTGATGCAGACCGTGATCGGCTCGCCTGGTCTGGCAATCGCGGGTGGCACCGAGGAGATCCAGAAGAACATCGTCGCCGAGCGAATCCTCGGCCTCCCACGTGAGCCGGACCCGTTGCGGCAGCGCCCGTTCCGCGAGCTCAGAGTCACCGGCGACAACACATCGGCTCTTGGAGTACAAGAATGAAACTGACACTGGACCCCGAACAGCAAGTGCTGCAGGACACCACCCGCCGGTTCCTCGCCGGGCGCGTCTCTGTTGCCCACACCCGTGAGTTACTGGCTCAGGGCGGGCTCCGCCACGACGCAGCGGTCTGGAAGCGGGCCTGCGGCGAACTGGGTCTTGCCGGCCTGATCGCCGATCCCGACCGCGGCGGAAGCGGTACCGGACTCACCGAAGCATCCCTGGTCCTCGAGGAGTTCGGCGCCGTTCTCGGCGGTGGCCCGGTGCTTTCGGTGACAGCTGCCGTTGCCGCGCTCGAGATGGCCGGCGGCGATATCGCCGACAAGTATGTGAGTCGGCTTGTCGAAGGGGAGGCAACGGCGGCCGTCGTCCTCGGTGTCGACGGCGACTTCCAGCCCGGCGCCCCGGCGGTCGACATCGACGGCGGTCGGTGCCGGATCACCGCGTCGTGCCCGAATGTGATGGACGCTCCCGATGCCGACATTTTCGTTCTCATCGTGCCGTCGGATGTCGCCGCTCGTGTCGTCATTGTCGAGCGCGGCGCCCATGGAGTGACCATCGAACCGGTCGCAAGTCTCGACCTGACGCGTGGCTTCGCCGATGTCCATCTCGACAAGGTCGTCGGCGACACTGCACTTCTGGCACCTGGTGCAGCCGAGGGTCTTCGTGATCGAATGGCGGTCCTGATCGCGGCCGAGCTCAGTGGCTTGATCCGATCCTGCATAACCCACACCACCACGTACGCGCAGACCCGTGTGGCGTTCGGGCGGGTCATCGGGTCGTTCCAGTCGTTGAAGCACCGGCTCGCCGACATGTACTGCCAACTCGAGCTGGTCCAATCCGCCGTCCGCGCCGCGACATGGTGCGCGGACTCCGGTGATCGAGACTTCGCGATCAACGCGGCGGTGGCGATGCGAGCGGCCACCGGCCAAGCCGTCGACATTTCAACGGAGTGCCTGCGCATGACGGGGGGTGTTGCCTACACCTGGGAACATGATGCACATTTCTACGTGCGCCGCGCACACCAGGACCAGTCACTGCTGGGCGGACGTGTCGGCAACGACGAAAGGCTCCGAGAGTTGGTCCTCGCGTAGCGTCGCCGTGACCGACCGGTCGGGCGTTCGTGTCGTCGGCCTCGCGCAGGTCGGCGCAGGCCCGGAAGCTCTCCCCCGTCGGGGCTCGATCTTGATCAAGCACCCATTGTCGGCTGCGGAAACTTCGGCAGGGAATGGCGTTCACAGGGCACGGCATTCGCCCCGGGGATCACGACAAAGCCCCGGGGCGCACGACGCCGTGGAGGCCTAGACGCTCCCACCCTCCCACCCGGTGTTCGATTCGGTCATCCACCGCGCCAGTTGGACAGTGTCTTCGATGACGGCGAAGCCCTCGGTG
>NZ_WXYH01000389.1:53568-53934 GCF_009872365.1 Rhodococcus sp. T7 | reverse complement strand
ACGGTCGGGGTTCGGGTGCTGGTCCGCAGAAACGCTGGGGCCGATCTCACCGGTGAGGTGGTCGAGGACTACGCGGCGGTGACCGACCCGGGCGGTGGTGGGCATGCGTGGGCGCCGGTGCATCGGTGGGCGGTCGCCCTCGATGACGGGCGGCTGGTCTTTGCCGACACCGAGGATCTGACCATGGATCCGGGTTTCTACCGCTCCGCCCCGGATCCGAACCCGGGCCCGGGTTCGGCGGTGCGGGCACCCGGCCGGCACCGGGGAGAATGACGGTGGCAGATCGTCGCCCGCGGACGGGTCGCGCCCTGCGGTGATGTCGGGATGTGCGGTTCCGTTGTGGGGTGAGAAGCCCGGAGGGGTCCG
>NZ_WXYH01000389.1:53188-53558 GCF_009872365.1 Rhodococcus sp. T7 | reverse complement strand
GCGTGCAGTACCGCTCAGGCGTCGAGGTGGCCGGACTGCTCGGCGCCGACGGCCGGGTCACGGGGGTGCGCACCACCCACGGGGAGGAGCTGCCCGCCGATCTGGTGATCGACGCCAGCGGTCGGTTCTCCGAGTCTCCGACGTGGCTGCAGGCGCTCGGCTACCCCACTCCCCGAGAGGAAGTCGTCAACGCGCACTGGGGCTACTCCTCCACCTTCCTGGAGGTACCCGAGGACTGGGACCCGGGCTTCCAGGCACTCGCACTCACCGCGTTCGGGGACGGCGCCCTGACCCCCGAATCGGCGTCCCGGGCAATGGCGATGTGGGTCGTCGAGGGCGAGCGCCGCTGGATCCTGACCGCTCAGGGCTC
>NZ_WXYH01000389.1:52795-53178 GCF_009872365.1 Rhodococcus sp. T7 | reverse complement strand
TCGGAGATCTCGCGGGAGGTGCCCATCGCGAGGAGGCCACCGGCCTCGGTCAGCCCGTACATCGACCCGGCCCCGCCGCCCTTGAGGTTCGGGAACCGTTCCTGAACCGTGCGCCGGAAGGCGGGGGTGGACGCGGACCCGCCGAGCGGGATCGACCGGACACTGGAGGTGTTAGCGGCGGCGAAGGTGTCGTGTTCCATGACACGGGTGACCATGGCGGGCACGGCACCCCAGGTCGTGACCTGCTCGCGTTCGATGAGGCGGAGGACCTCCGCGGGATCGAACCGGCCGTCCTGGTACACCATCCGGGCCCCGGTGACCAGCGCCGCGGTCATCACCTGCACGCCGGCGAGGTGGAACAGCGGCACGGTCACCAGGTTGAC
>NZ_WXYH01000389.1:52399-52785 GCF_009872365.1 Rhodococcus sp. T7 | reverse complement strand
GACGGGTGGCTGCACACCGGCGACCTCGGACGCCTCGACGCCGACAACTACCTCTACCTGAGCGGCCGCTCGAAGGACATCATCATCCGGGGCGGGGAAAACATCTCCTGCGCCCACGTGGCCGCGGCCCTGACCACCCATCCCGCGGTCGCCGAGGCGATCGTGGTGGCACTGCCGCACGAGGAACTCGGCGAACAGGTCGCCGCCGCCGTGACCATCCGCCGCGGGATCCCGGTCAGCACCGACGACCTCCGCGCACACGCAGCGAAAACGCTCGGCCGCTTCCAAATTCCCACCCGCTGGTGGCTGCGCAACGACATGCTTCCCACCAGCGCGTCCGGGAAGGTGATCCGCCGCAACGTCGAAGCGATGTGGCTCGAACGCGG
>NZ_WXYH01000389.1:52000-52389 GCF_009872365.1 Rhodococcus sp. T7 | reverse complement strand
TGCCCCGCGGCCGCGCGATCGTCCGCTCGTCCGGGAACCGGGCCACCCTCGTCAAGACCGTGCCCTGGTGGGAGGGCCCCTACGCCGACCAGGTGCGGGCCTCGATCGAACGCCACGATCCCGAAGCGGACAAGACCCTGGCCGACGCGGTGACCCTCACCGACGACTCCGAACCGAAAGAGGCGCAACCGGTATGACCAGCGTTGACGAGTTCGACCTGCCCGACCCGCCCGAGGAGGACCTCGCACCACCCGAGGATTCGTGGGTGCCGCCGCTCGATGACCTCGTGCCCCCACCCGAGCCGGCGAATCTCCCGGCCGGCGGGAACGGTGCAGGCGAAGCCCTCGCAGTGTCCGATGAACTGAGCGCCCGGATCGAGAAGGTCACCG
>NZ_WXYH01000389.1:51601-51990 GCF_009872365.1 Rhodococcus sp. T7 | reverse complement strand
TGCCCCGCGGCCGCGCGATCGTCCGCTCGTCCGGGAACCGGGCCACCCTCGTCAAGACCGTGCCCTGGTGGGAGGGCGCCTACGCCGACCAGGTGCGGGCATCGATCGAACGCCACGATCCCGAAGCGGACAAGACCCTGGCCGACGCGGTGACCCTCACCGACGACTCCGAACCGAGAGAGGCGCAACCGGTATGACCAGCGTTGACGAGTTCGACCTGCCCGATCCGCCCGATGAGGACCTCGCACCACCCGAGGATTCGTGGGTGCCGCCGCTCGATGGTCTCGTGCCCCCACCCGAGTCGGCGAATCCCCCGGCCGGCGGGAACGGTGCAGGCGAAGCCCTCGCAGTGTCCGATGAACTGAGCGCCCGGATCGAGAAGGTCACCG
>NZ_WXYH01000389.1:51197-51591 GCF_009872365.1 Rhodococcus sp. T7 | reverse complement strand
AGGCCGCGCTGCGCCGGTGTGCGTTGACGGTGCAGGTGTCGACGAAACTGAACCGCTCGCACCTGGTGACCGGGCAGTCCGCACTGATCCTGCCGTCGCTGGGCCGCACCGACAAAGATGTCCAGGCCGGTAAGAAGCAGCAGGTCAGCGTCGAGGATTCGATGTCGATGGTGCACCTCTCCCGCGGCAGCCTGCCCCCGGCCAGTGACCAGTTGCGCAGTGAGGTCGCGATCGTCTGCGGGATCGCGCAGGCGTTGTTCGGGCCGGAGCATTCGGTGCCGTGGGCGGAGTTCACCGCCGACTACGACCGGATCCGGGATTCCATTGCCCGGGTGATCCCGGGGTTCGAGGACTTCAACCGGAAGGTGCGCCGGCCCGACGGGTTCGGGTTGCC
>NZ_WXYH01000389.1:50777-51187 GCF_009872365.1 Rhodococcus sp. T7 | reverse complement strand
GCGGCGCGTGCCCACTGTGCCCGGTCCTCGAGCGGGATGGATCGCAGGTAGTCGTTCCACTTCCCGAGGTCCGCGGTCGCTCGGTCGAGCAGCTTCGGATCGAGTTCCTGGCTCTCGCGTCCGGCTCGCACCGTCGGCCGTTCGCGGCGTGCCGCGTTCCACTCGTCGACAGCCGCCGACGACGCCTGCGGGTTGTCCTCCCACTCGCTGCGCAACCGCGGCAACGTCAGGTCCTTGGCGAGATGTCCTCCGCCGTAGAACACCGGCGTGTGCCCAGCAGTCGGTCGAACAGCGACCTTGTACCCAACCACGACGTCGCTGCGCCCCGACGCAAAACGCGGACGCACGACCAATCCCTGACCACGTAGACGGCGCACGAACTCCGCCTCCGACTTCGACGCCGTCGCACA
>NZ_WXYH01000389.1:50357-50767 GCF_009872365.1 Rhodococcus sp. T7 | reverse complement strand
TGTGCGACGGCGTCGAAGTCGGAGGCGGAGTTCGTGCGCCGTCTACGTGGTCAGGGATTGGTCGTGCGTCCGCGTTTCGCGTCGGGACAAAGTGACGTCGTTGTCGGTTACAAGGTCGCTGTGCGGCCGGCTGCGGGGCACACTCCGGTGTTCTACGGCGGAGGACATCTCGCCAAGGATTTGACGTTGCCGCGGTTGCGCAGCGAGTGGGAAGACAGCCCGCAGGCGTCGTCGGCGGCGGTCGACGAGTGGAACGCGGCACGCCGCGAACGGCCGACGGTGCGAGCCGGACGCGAGAGCCAGGAACTCGACCCGAAGTTGCTCGACCGGGCCACCGCGGACCTCGGGAAGTGGAACGACTACCTGCGATCCATCCCGCTCGAGGACCGGGCACAGTGGGCACGCGCCGC
>NZ_WXYH01000389.1:3432-50347 GCF_009872365.1 Rhodococcus sp. T7 | reverse complement strand
TGTGGCAGCACCTGTTCTGGTTCTTCGGTCACCCCGAGGTGTACATCATCGCGCTGCCGTTCTTCGGCATCGTCTCGGAGATCTTCCCGGTCTTTTCCCGCAAGCCGATCTTCGGGTACACCGGCCTGATCTACGCCACCCTGGCGATCGCGGCCCTGTCCATCGCGGTGTGGGCGCACCACATGTACGCCACCGGCGCCGTGCTGCTCCCGTACTTCTCGTTCATGACGTTCCTGATCGCCGTCCCGACCGGGGTGAAGATCTTCAACTGGATCGGCACCATCTGGAAGGGGCACCTGACGTTCGAGTCGCCGATGCTGTTCTCGATCGGCTTTTTGGTCACCTTCCTCTTCGGCGGCCTGTCCGGTGTGCTGCTCGCCAGCCCGCCGATCGACTTCCAGGTCACCGACAGCTACTTCGTCGTCGCGCACTTCCACTACGTGGTCTTCGGCACCGTCGTGTTCGCCACGTATGCCGGCATCTACTTCTGGTTCCCGAAGATGACCGGACGCATGATGGACGAGCGGCTGGGCAAGTGGCACTTCTGGACGACGTTCATCGGTTTCCACGGCACGTTCCTCGTCCAGCACTGGCTGGGTAACGAAGGTATGCCCCGCCGGTACGCCGACTACCTGCCCTCGGACGGCTTCACGTTCCTGAACTCGTTTTCGACGATCTTCGCGTTCGTCCTCGGTGCGTCGACGCTGCCGTTCGTCTGGAACGTCTTCAAGAGCTACCGGTACGGCGAGGTCGTGACCGTCGACGACCCGTGGGGCTTCGGCAACTCGCTCGAGTGGGCCACCAGCTGCCCGCCGCCGCGGCACAACTTCACCGAGCTGCCGCGCATCCGCTCCGAGCGTCCCGCGTTCGAGCTGCACTACCCGCACATGATCGCCCGCATGCACGCCGAGGCGCACGTCGGACCCGGCCACGGCGGAAAGCACGCCAGCGCCGTGCTCGAGCAAGAACGCCACGCCCCGCTCACCGACGACGCCACCGGTGGCGTCCGCGGCGACCAGGCCCGGTAGGCATCTCGCCGCCGACCACGATTTTTCCCGATCGGAACGCAACCATGACAACACACGCGATACCGCTGCTCACCGTCCCGGCCACGCACGCAGCCACCGCCACCCTGGCGGACTGGCTGATCCGCAGCTTGGCCCCGACCGTCCTCGACGGTGCGGGCATGGTCGAGGACGCCGACGACCTGTGCGCACTGGCACCGATCACCGTCCGGCACCTGGCCCGCCCCCGCAGGCTGCGGAGCCATGAGCGGCAACTGCACCAGATCACCGCCACGATGGAGGAACGGCTTCAGCGGCAGCCACCGCACCCGCCGGCGGCGGTCTTCGCCGACCCGGCCGTCCGGCCGATCCCCGACGAAATCCTCGATATCGCAGCCCACATCGGGGGCACGATCGCCGATGTCGGTAGCCCCGCGGCCGCGCTGGCGAACCGGGCGCTGCACCTCGGGGCGGTCGTGGTCGATGCCGGACTCGGCGCCACCGCACCGGAGCACCTGCGCACACAGGTGACCGAGTCGTACCGCTCGCTGCTGACCTACCTCTGGCACACCGATCCCGACCTGCAGATTCATCTGACGACACCCCGATGACCGCCCCGGTGGGTGCCCGACCGGCACGGGCCGGCCATGACCCCTCACCGGTCATCCGGTTCCGACTCGCACCGCCGATGACAGGACACCGATCATGAGCGACCCCGACGACACTGACCACACCCCCGCGGAGCGGCAACCCGCGGAAGACCCACCGGCGCAGCGCACCTCGTCCTCCTCCGCGCAGACCCCGGGCGAACCCGGTCCGGCCGACGACCGGTCCGCTGCCGACACAGCCCGCCGAGCCGAGCACGATGCGGCCGCCGCGGAACGCAAGATTGCCTCGGCGATCGATCCCGGGGTGCGCGCGATGGCCGTCGCGGTCGGGGTGCTGGTGCTGTTGTTCTCCTTCACCCTCGCGCACACCGGCACCGCGAACGGCTGGGAGGTGCTGGTCAGCGCCGACGACGCCGGGGCCGAAGCCGTGGCCCTCCCGTCCCGCGTCTTCCTCACCCTCGCCGTGGTCTTCGGCGCGGTGATGTCCATGCTCGCCCTGATCACCCGCCTGTGGGTGCTGGCGTGGCTGGCGTTGGCCGGCTGCGCGTTGGCGAGCGTGTTCGGCATGCTCGCGGTGTGGTCCCGTCAGACCGTCTCACCCAATCTTGCGGTCGCCGGCGTCGGTCCCGGCCTGCTCCTGGGCTGGGCGACGGTGATCGTGCTGACGTTCCACTGGCTCAAGGTGGTGTGGGGACGCACCGTCGCCCAGATGGACGCCGAGCACGAACGACGCCGCCGGGCCGCCGACGCCGAGCAGTACGGCGACGGCAACACCGGCCCCGGCGGATTCACACCGAAACTGAAATGAGGATGCGCGGCGCATCGCCCGCCGAACGAGCGCGGGGCCGGCGGCTATCTCGGCGACGATGATGGGCGCGGTTCGGATGCCGCGCTCTCCTCGAGCCGAAGGTCCGGCCGGACACGGCCACCGCGACGGTGCCGGGTGCGGGGAAACCACCAATTCCGCGCGCCGAACAGCCGCATCAGCGCGGGAACCAGAACCAACCGGACGATGACCGCGTCGATGGCCACCGCCACCGCGAGTGCGAGACCGAGCTGCTTGAGCTCCAACACCTCCGCCGTGACGAAGCTCCCGAACACCACCACCATGATGGCGGCCGCGGCGGTGATCGGGCGGGCGGTGTGCGTGATGCCGGCGGCGACCGCGTACTGATTGTCGTGGCTCGAATCCCAGTACTCCCGCATCCGGCCGATCAGGAAGACCTCGTAGTCCATCGACAGCCCGAACAGGATGACGAACACGACCGTGGGCAGATAGACCTGCAGGAAGCCGGTGCTGGTGAAGTCGAGCAGCGACTCGCCGATGCCCCATTGGAAGACGGCCACGGTAATCCCCAGGGCCGCCCCGGTGGCCAGGAGGTTCATCACGATCGCCTTCACCGGCAGTACCAGGCTACGAAACGCCGCCAGCAGAAAAACCAGCGACGAGCCCAGGACCAAGGTGATGACCAGCGGAAGTTTGGCGGTCATTTCGTCGGAGATGTCGATGAATTCGGCGGTGCTGCCCCCGATCAGCACCACCGGTCCGCCGCCGCGCGCTACCTCGGCCGCTTCCGCGCGGAGGTCGCGCACCAGTTCGCCGGCGGCCATGGAATCGAACGGCACCCCGGGGATGGCCGAGATGAGCAGCCGCCCCTGGCTTTCCTGGGCGGGCAGGACCGCATCGACGCGGCCGTCGCGGGCGATGCGGTCGACGAGCTGATCGACTCGGGTGATGTCCTGCGCGGTCAACGGGGTATCGCCGGGGCCGGTGGCGATCATCTCGAGCGGGGACAGCGAGCCCGCCGGGAAATTCGCGGTCAATGCCGCCGCCGCGCGGCCCGAGGGTGCGGTATCGAGGGCGGAGGTCCCCATGTCCAGGCCGTACCGGATCCCGAACAGCGGTATCGCGGCGAAAACCAGGACACCGACGGCCAGAGATCCGAACAGCACGGGACGGGCCATCATCGCGTACGCCCACCGTGCCCACCGGCCCGGCTTTCCCGGATCGACGGGGGCGGCCTCGGCCGGCCGCATCCACTTCGGCAGTGCGCCGCGGCCTACCGCCGGACCGAGTGTGGCCAGCAGCGCCGGCAGCAGCGTCAGGCTGACGATCAGCGTGCTGACCACGGCGGTCGCGACCGCGAGGGCGATCCCTCGAAAGACCGGAGCCGCCATCACGATCAGCGAACACAGCGAGATCATCACGATCAGTCCCGAGGCGATGATCGTCCTTCCGGCGGTCATCAGGGACCGTCCGACGGCATCGGCGATCAGTGCCCGGCCGTCCCGGCCGGTCACCCCGGCCCGGGTCAGCTCCTCGCGGAAGCGGCTGACGATGAACATGGCGTAGTCGATCCCGATGCCGATCCCGATCATCGTCGCCATCGAGACGACCAGCGGATCGAACGCGGTGACCGTCGTCATCGCGAACATGCTCCCGACCGCGACCAGCAACCCGGCCACGGCGACGCAGATCGGGACGATCGCAGCCACGAGGGCGCCGAGCGCCAGCACGAGAAGTGCCAGCGCCACGGGAATTCCGATCGTCTCGGCGCGTTGCACGTCGGCGTTCTGGATCTCGGTCACATCGTTCTGGACCGGTGAGTAGCCGGTGAGCGCCGCGTCGATGTCTGCGGTGCCGGTGGCCGCAATCGCCTCCTGCAGTTCCCTGGCCACCACCGCCCGCCGGGCCATGTCCCCGTCCAACCCGACCACGGCGATCGCCACCCGCCGATCCACCGAGATCTGCGCCCCGTCTCCGGCATACGGGCCGAGGACACTGCGCACCCCCGACATCTGCTGTGCCACTGCGACGGTACGGGTGACCGCCGCCCTGAACTCCGGATCGTCGGCGGTCCGGGTTCGGGATTGGAAGACGATGACGTCCTGCTCCACCCCGATCTGCGGGAAATGTTCGGTGAGCAACCGGTCCACTTCGGCCGACTCGGACTCCTCCACACTGAAGTCCGGTGTGCCGAGCCGGGACTCGAGCATCGGGTAGGCGGCCGCGCAGAGCACGAGCAGCGCAACCCACGCCCCGAGCACCAGTCGCCGCCGCCGCGCCACCGCGACCCCCCACGCATAGATCACCGGGCGGCGTTCGCCCTGTCCCGGAGCCGGGGCGAACCCCTCCACAGATGATGCATGTATGCGCATATCGCTATGTTTCCTCGCGGGTGCGGGAAAAAGCAACCCCCGGGGCAGGAAAATGTGGTGCGGGTGCGCCGCCCCGATCCCGCAACCGCGCGGCGGCGCGGCGTTGTTCACTGGTGGACCCGGATCTCGACGGGAGTCGAAAGATTCAGCGTCGCACCGTAGTAGGTAGGTGCGCGCAGCGCCGGGGCTTCGGCGCTGCGCGCGGATGTGCGCCGTCGCCGCGTCGTGCGTTCGACGGGCGTGGGGGAGCGTCGCGCAACGCTAAGTACTATGGTGAATAGTACTTGGGGCAACGTCGCCCCGCCGTGGCCGGACGCAGCGCCGCGTCCGGACTTCGTCCGCGTGCCGGGCGCCGCCGCGTATCGATGCGCCCCGCGGGCGCACTGTCGCTCGGCCTCGGCGCGCAGCCATGGGCGATCGGAACACCCCGCGCCGGGCCGCCGTACCTGCGCGTCCGCAATCTAATTACGTTGTCTAACAACATCTTTCGTTGATGTGATGCTCGCCGCACTTCGTCTCGGATCTCAGGATGTTCTAAGCCTGCGTCCGTAGCGTCGGCGACCGCAGATCCCTCGGCCCTCCGGGGTGAGCAGAGCAAGACGCCAGCGGTGTCAGTTCGGCACGCTCTCACCGACGTCTTGGTCTCAACCGGAAGGCACACCGTGCACGACGACAGCGCCCGGCAGCTCGAGACCGGGGTGAAGGAGAAAGCCGTATGCCGCCGACCACGACCACACAGAGCGACGATCCACCCACCGCCGCGGACGACTCCGCGAAGCCGGCCCCCTGGCTCCCACGGGTGCTCCGACACGACCTGCCGGCCTCGCTGGTGGTGTTCCTCGTCGCCCTGCCGCTGTCGATCGGCATCGCCATCGCCTCCGGGGCGCCGATCATGGCCGGGCTGATCGCCGCGGTGGTCGGCGGTGTCGTCGCGGGCCTCCTCGGTGGGGCACCCCTGCAGGTCAGCGGACCGGCGGCGGGCCTGACCGTGGTCGTCGCCGAACTGGTCGGCACCTTCGGGTGGAAGGTGACCTGCGCGATCACCGTCGCAGCCGGGGTGCTGCAGATCCTCTTCGGCCTGAGCCGGGTGGCCCGCGCCGCCCTGGCAATCTCCCCGATGGTCGTGCACGCCATGCTGGCGGGAATCGGCATCACCATCGCCCTGCAGCAGGTCCACGTCCTGCTCGGCGGCAGCTCGCAGAGTTCGGCGTTCGAGAACCTCACCGCACTGCCCACCCAGATCGGCACCGCTCACCTCGACGACGTCGTCGTCGGGGCACTGGTGATCGCGATTCTGTTGTCCTGGAAGTACGTGCCCGCCGCCGTGCGACGGGTACCCGGCCCCCTGGTGGCGGTGGTCGCCGCGACCGCGCTGTCGCTGGTGTTCCCGCTCGACGTCGAACGCATCGTCCTCGACGGGTCGCTGTTCGACGCGATCGCCCTGCCCGCCCTGCCCGACGGGCAATGGCTCGGTGTCGCCACCGGAGTGCTCACCGTGGCGTTGATCGCCAGCGTCGAAAGCCTGCTCTCGGCCGTCTCGGTGGACAAGATGCACACCGGTCCGCGTGCGGACCTGAACCGGGAACTGCTCGGTCAGGGGGCCGCGAACATCACCTCCGGTGTCCTCGGCGGCCTGCCGGTCACCGGGGTCATCGTCCGCAGCGCCACCAACGTCAACGCCGGGGCCCGCACCCGGGCCTCGGCGACGTTGCACGGGGTCTGGGTGCTGGTGTTCTCCGCCCTGCTCGCCGGTCTCGTCCAGCAGATCCCGAATTCGGTTCTGGCGGGTTTGCTGATCGTGATCGGTATCCAGCTCATCAAGCTCGCACACCTGCGGATCGCCCACCGCACCGGTGATCTGTGGGTGTACGGCGTCACCGCCGCCGCGGTGGTGTTCCTCAACCTCCTCGAGGGTGTGCTGATCGGGCTTGCCCTGGCGGTCGCCCTCGTCGTGTGGCGGGTGGTCCGCGCCTCCATCCACGCCGAACCGGTGGGCACCCCGCAGTCACGTCAGTGGCGGGTGGTCGTGGAAGGCTCGTGCAGCTTCCTGGCCCTGCCCCGCCTGACCAGCGTGCTCGCCTCGGTGCCCCCGGACAGTCACGTCACCATCGAACTGACCGTCGACTTCCTCGACCACGCCGCATACGAGGTGATCGAGGAATGGTCCCGCCAGCACGAGAGCAACGGCGGCACAGTGCTGATCGACGAACGGGGAACCGCGGAAATGGCGGCGGCCGCCGCCGGACCCCCGACACGCACCACCGACGGCACCGCCCAACTCAGCCGGCGCGGCGGCTTCGCCCCCTGGCGGGTCTGGCAGAAATTCCACCTCCACCACACCCCGGACGGTCAGACGAAGCAACCGGGTCCACGGGCACTCCGGTCGGTGCTGGCCGGGATCTCCGACTACCACCGCACCCACGCTCCCCACCTGCGCCCGCACATGGACGACCTGCACGACGGGCAGAACCCCGACGCCCTGTTCTTGACCTGCTCGGATTCGCGGATCGTCCCGAACATCATCACCAGCAGCGGCCCCGGCGACCTGTTCACCGTCCGCAACATCGGCAACCTGGTCCCGGCCGGGGAGCGCGACGACTCTGTCGAGGCGGCGCTGGCCTTCGCGCTCGACGAACTGGGGGTCAGCTCCGTGCTGGTGTGCGGCCACTCCGGGTGTGGCGCCATGAAAGCCCTGCTGGCCGACCAGGATCAGCCGCACCCGCGGTCCGGCGACGGCCTCGCCGTGGGGCGGTGGCTCGAGCACGCTCAGCCCAGTAAGAGGGCGTACCTGGCCGGGCACCCGGTCGCCCGCGCCGCCGCCGAGTCGGGGTTCGGTGCCCTCGACCAACTTGCCATGGTCAATGTCGCTCTGCAGCTGCAAACCCTGCAACGGCATCCGCTGATCGGCGCGGCGATGTCGGAGGGCCGGGTCCACATCGCGGGCCTGTTCTTCGACATTCCCACCGCGCGGGTACTGGCGGTCTCGACCAGCACGATCGACGAACTCGACCCCGACAGCGCCGCGGCGGCGTCGCTGTCGGCCCCGCTGGGTTAACCCGGGGGCCCAGCCGGTCGGGGAAAGCGAATCTGGGGGAGGCCCGCGGCGCGAGCCGCGGGCCTCCCCTTTCAAGACGGGGTGGTGCGGCGTCATCCGGCGGCACCTGCACCTCACCGCCGGCACGCTGCGTCGTCTACCGTGCGTCGACCCGGTCGTCAGGCGACCACGAGGAGTCCGGTGACATACATCGTGAGCAGCCCGGCGGTGATCCCGCCGATGGTGCCGGGGCTGAGTACTCGTCCCGCACGGTCGCGCAGGGCGGGGGCGATCTGGAGGATGACCTGCGCGATCGCCCCGACACCGATGCCCAGGAGCAACGCCGACAGCTCGGCGTTGTTCACGCTGGCGCCGATGAGCGCACCGACAATGGCCGGTGTCCCGGCGAGTAGCCCCAGACCGAGGAGGTGCAGCACTGGCGGGCGCCGTTGGGTCAGCGGGGTCACGACCGCCAGCCCCTCGGTGGTGTTCTGGATGGTGAATCCCACCACCAGGGTCGCCCCCAGGGCGAGCTCGCCGACAGCGTAGGCGGCGCCGATCGCCAACCCCTCACCGAGATTGTGCAGTCCGATCCCGAGGGCGATCATGAACGCCAGACGGATCCCGCTCGATCCCCGCGTGTCGCTGACGGCGCGGCGGGACCCGAGATAGCGGTCCAGTGCGGTCAACCCGAGGAACGCGAGTACCGCACCGAGGACCAGGAGGGCGGGGCCGCCGAAGGCGCCGCCACCGCGTTCGGAGAGTTCGACCCCCTCGAGGGTGGCGTCGACTGCGAGGAATGCCAGCAACCCGACCGTGAGCCCCAGCAGGACACGTATCCCACCGGGTCCGATCCTGCGCAGGACCGGCAGGAACAGCATTCCCAGCACGACGGGGATGATTCCGACGTAGGTCCCGATCAACGCCATCAGTGCGAAGAACCCGGCATCGGCCTGCGGGGTGGTCACCGCAGCCGGGATCTCGTGTTCGATCACCAGGCCGGTCGAGGTCAGGAACGAGAGCAGATACGGCTGCCCGTCCTGCCACGGGTAGTCGAGCCGCAGGACCTCCGAGTCCAGGTGCCCGATCGGCTGCTCCCCACCGGTCAGATCCACGTAGGAGTCGTTGACGAACACCTGCGCGACCTGGACCGGATCGGGTCCGGTGTTGCGGACGGTGACCTCGATGGAGCCCGGGACCAGTTCGGTGTGTTCCACCGCGAGCTGCTCGATCGGCGGCCCGGCCCGCTCGGGCAGGGTCCGGCCACCGACCATGGCGAGCAGGAGAAGGGCGGCACCGATGAGCAGGGCCGCACCGACCGCGGAGATCCAGGTCCGTTTGCGCTCGACCGAGGTGCCCATCAGTCGGTCACCTCGAAGAACCCCATCCAGCCGAGTTCGGCGAATTCGGTCTTGTGGGCGTGGAACATGAACCGGCCGGTGTACGGGAACCGCAGTTCGCAGATGCCGCGCTGACCCTGCGCCTGCATGACGGTGTCGGTGTACTCGGACGGCTGCAGGCGGGTGCCGGTCGGGTAGTAGTCGAAGAAGTTCCCGTGCAGGTGGAAGGTGTTGATCGGGTCGTATTCGAGGGCGTTGACCAGGTAGATCCGCACCAACTCGTTGCGCCGCACCCGGATCGGTTCGTGCATGTAGTGGAACGGGATCCCGTTGACGGCGTAGAGCTGATTGCCCTCCCCATCGAAGGTGGTGTTGTAACCGTGCATGACCATGACCATTTCGTCCGCCGGCGGGCGCGGGGTGGGCGGATCGACGATGAACGTGCCGTACAGGCCGCGGGCGATGTGCTCGGCGAGCGGTCCGACATGGCAGTGATACAGATGCAACCCGAACGGTTGCGCGTCGAACTCGTAGGTGAAGCTACCGCCGGAGGGAATGACACCCGGGCCGATGTCGGGGACCCCGTCCATCTCGGCTCGGTGGATGCTGTGAAAGTGCATCGTGTGCGGGTGCATGGAGGCGTTGATGAACGTCACCCGCAGCAGATCCCCCTCCTGGCAGCGCAACGTCGGCCCCGGGATGCGCCCGTTGAACGTCCACGCCGGATACCGGACCCCGGGCGCGATTTCCACGTCGACGTCGGCGGCGGCGATATCCCACTCGCGCAGTACCCGCCCGTCCGGCAGGAGGGAGACCCGGCCGTAGTCGAAGTCGCGCAGAACCTCGGTGGGATCGAAACCGTTCGCGTCATGGTCGACGATCGCGCCCTTGCGGAACGTCGGGCCGCTGACCCCGCCGCCGTGGCCGCCGGCATGCGCGCCGCCGGAATGCGCCTCCTCGGTGCCCGGCGAGGGGGAGGCCGCCGACACCCCCCGGACTCCGAGCGCTGCCGCACCGGCGGTGCCGAGCAGGGCGGAGCCCAGCAAGAACTGTCGTCGCGATTCGGCCATCACGCTGCCCTGCCGTAAATGAGGCCGCCGACCGCGGCCGCCAGCTCATGCGGGTGGCCCTCGATGTCCACGCACACCTCCCCGCCCTGGGGGGATGCTTCTGCCCGGGCGATGACGCGGCCCGGGTAGACGCCCAGGCCCGCGAGCAGTCGCAGCCCATCGATGTCCCGGTCCACGACCCGTTCGACCGTGAAATCTCGGCACGGGACCGCAGCCCGGAGACTCTCCGGCCACGCCTCGACATAGTCGCCGGTCGCCGGCGGAATCGGGTTGCCGTACGGATCGCGGGTCGGGTTGCCCAGTGCGGCGGTCAGCCGGGAGGCGAGCCGCGGGCTGATGGCGTGCTCGAGCACATCCGCCTCGGCACCGATCTCGGACCAGGACATGCCCAGGAATTCGGCGAGGAACACCTTCGCCAACCGATTCCGGCGAACAACGTCCACCGCGTGCCGCCCTCCGTGCGCCGTGAGGGTGACCCGATGGAGTCCGGGCCGTGCGATCAGACCGGCCCCGGCCAGCCGCCGGTGCATCCCGGACACGGTCGGGGTGGCCAGATGAAGGCACCGGGCAAGCGCCGACGTGGAGGTCGTGTCGCCCCGGGCAGACAGGCAGAAGAGGGTTCGCAGATAGTCCTCAACCACCGGGGTGAGCAGGGATCCGCAGCACTGCGAGGGTGCGCGCATCAAAGAGTTAGGCATGGCCACACCTAAAAGTTAGCTCACCCGAACATTCGGATCAAGAGATCGAATTCGGCACAGGGGCGGGGCAGGTGCGCAGCCGCACGAGCGGTCGACCGGGAACGATCCGGGGGAGATCAGACGAGCGTGCGCCAATACACCCAGAACGCCTCGGCGATCAGGGCCGCGATGATCAGCACCCAGACGGTCAACACCGCGGTGTGGTTGCGGGCGGCGAACGCCATCCATCGGCGCAGCCGCCGACCGGGGCTGCGCGTCTGGGCGCCGGTGTGCAGCAGGACGTACCACAGCGAGACCACCACGGCGACCCACACCAACATGCAGTACGGGCACAGCGCCCCGATGCGATAGAGGCTCTGGAAGATCAGCCAATGCACGAACACCGCCGCCCCGATCAGTCCGGCCGCCAGGCCGAGCCAATACCACCGGGGGAGCCTCACGCCGCCGAGAGTCACGACCCCGGTGGTCAGGGCCACGGTGAAGCCGATGATCCCCAGCAGGGGATTGGGGAACCCGAACGCCTCGGCCTGCGGGGAGCTCATGACGGAACCGCAACTGATGACCGGGTTGATGCTGCACGAGGGCCGGTAGGTGGGGTCGGCGAGCAGGCTGAACTTCTCGATCGTCAACACCAATGAGGCGGTCAACCCCAGCGCCCCGGCCACCACGAGCACCCAGCCCACCACGCGCGAGCCCGTGAACGGGACCGCTGACCGGGGAGCCGGCGGGTCGATGTATCCAGAAGAGGCAGCGGAAGCCGGCGCCCTCATTCGGCCAGGGCGGCGTCGATCCGGGCGCGCAGGTCCTCGTAGCTGGGCATCGGCGGCAACGCGGTGCCGCCCAGGAACAGGGTCGGGGTGCCCTGCACCCCGAGTTCGATCCCCTCGTTGAAGTCCTGATCGACCCGTTCGGCGAGCGCGGGATTGCCCAGGTCACTGTCGAAGCGGCCCATGTCCAGGCCGAGGTCCTGCGCGAAGGACCGGAACAGCGGCTCCTGCGAGCGCCCCGATTCTCCCCACTGGGTCTGGGTCTCGTACATGCGCTGATACATCGCCTCGAACTTCCCCTGCCGGGACGCGGCTTCGACGACGCGGGCGGCGAGGTTGCTGTTGGTGTGACTGGGAATCGGGAAGTACCGCACCCCGACGGTGATGCGGCCCGAGTACTCGGCGCGGATCCGCTCCATCGTGGGATACATCGCCAGGCAGGATTCGCATTCGAAATCGAGGAACTCCACCAGCACGACCTTGCGGTCCGGCGAGGACGTGAGCAGGTGAGTGTTCTCCCGCAGCACCGCGGCGGGATCCACCGTCCGGCCGGCCGCACCCGACGCCGCGGACCCGGATCCGGACCGGTTGACGTACAACAACATCCCGATCACCACCGCGAACACCGCCACCAACGCCGCCGAGAACTTCAGGTTGGTCGACAGCTTCATATACCCGTCCATTCCAGAGTCGAATTGTGCAGACCACCGGTCGAACGGCCGCCCCTACTACTATGCAGCATAGTAGTAGCGCGTATCGTGGCCGCGGAGAAGCCACAGCCCGGCCACCGCGGTCAGGGCACTCTAGGAGGTACAGGCCCATGCGGCGCGTGATCACCCTGTTGGCAGTGACCGCCACTGCGTTGCTGTTGGGAATGGGCTCGGCCCAGGCTCACAGCGAGTTGATCAGTTCATCTCCGGCCGCCGATTCGGTTCTCGACTTCGGTCCCCCCGGTGTGGAGTTGGTGTTCAACCAGAACATTCAGAACCAATTCGTGAATGTGTCGGTGACGGCGCCGGACGGGACGCAGGTCGGCCAGGGCGAACCCTCCGTCCAGGGCGCGCAGGTATTGCTTCCGATCCGGGACGGGGTCGGGTCGGGCCAGTACACCGTCGGATACCGGGTGATCTCCGAGGACGGTCACCCCATCACCGGGACCTACTCGTTCACCCTCGCACTGCCCGCTCCACCGGTAGAGCAGACAGGCGCCGCCTCCGCCGCACCGGCGCCGGCGCCGGTGGCAGCCGACACCGAGCAGTCGGGGGGCGGTTCGTCGCTGGTATTGCCGATCCTCGGCGGTGTGGTGGCTCTGCTGTTCGTCGCCGGCATCGTGATCGTGCTGCGCGGTGAGCGCCGCAAGCGGGACTGAACACCACCAGGGCCCGGCGCAGCGAGATCGGAGTAGCCGCACGTGATGACGGCGATGGACTGGGTGCAGCTTCCCGGCGCACCCCCCTCGCTCGGCGCGATGCTGTCCTGGAACCCGCAACCGCTGCCGCTGCTGCCGGCGCTCGGTGTCGCACTCGCCGCCTGGTACTGCTGGGCGGTGCGCCGGGTGCACCGGACCGGCCGAGTGTGGCCGTGGCCGCGCACGGCCAGCTTCCTCGGCGGCGCCCTGCTGCTGATCCTGGTCACCGGCCTCGGCATCGAGGGATACGGGTTCGAGCTGTTCAGCGTGTGGATGTTCCAGCACCTGACCTTGTCGATGGCGGTGCCGCCGCTGCTCGTGCTCGGCTGCCCCGGGACACTGTTGCTGCGCTCGACCCCGCACACCGGGTGGGGGAATCCGGTGTTGCGCGCCGCGCTCGGTGCCCTGCGCAGCCGCGCCGCTCGCCTCCTGCTCCACCCCTCGGTCACCATCCCGCTGTTCCTGTTCAGCTACTACGGCATCTACCTGTCCCCGGTGTTCGACACCCTCGCCACCTCGTGGGCCGGTCACACCGGACTCGAGGTGTTCTTCCTCGCCACCGGGGTGCTGTTCATCGTCCCGGTGCTCTCCTCGGGACCGTTGCCGGTCAAACAGAGCAACCTGGGAAAGTGCTTCGACCTGTTCGTCGAGATGCCCCTGCACGTCTTCATCGGGGTGATCTTGATGATGGCCACCTCACCGCTGCTGTCGACCTTCACCGACCCACCGGCCTCCTGGGGCATCGACGTCATGAGCGACCAGCAACTGGCCGGGGCGCTGGCCTGGTCCTACGGCGAACCGGTCGCCCTGATCGTGGTCGTGATCTTCGCGATGCGCTGGAACCGCGACGAAGACCGCTCCAACGCGGCCGTGGACGAGCGGAACAGCCGCGGCGGGGACAGCGAACTCGCCGCCTACAACGAATTCCTCAAGACCCTGCCCCGCCGGTGAGGGCTGGCCCGGCCGGGGTGCACCGACATCGGAACCGCCCCCGAACCCGGACCGGCGCACCCCTTTCGCTAGTTCATCGTCAGCGCCGTCGCGCCCTTCGCGGCGAGTAGTTGCTCGATGGCGGTCGACTCGGCCTGCTGGGTGGCCACCATCTGACCCGCCAGCGCGGACACCGGCGGCACCGCGGCGTTGTCCGCCGCATACTGCGCCATCGGGATACCGCCCTTGTGGTGACGCAGGAGCAGCTGCAGGTAACGGGCGTCGAACGCCGACCCGGTGGTCCTGCGGAGGTCGGCGAGCTCGCCGGTGGTCGCCATCCCCGGCATCGGGGGCGAGGACGAATCCGCTGTGGCGGTGCCGCTTTCCATGCCCGGCATCGAATGGTGCGCCGAGCCGGCGGCGCTGTCGGTGGGCATCCACTGCATCGGCTCCCCGGACCCCAACGGAGGACGATCCCACAGGCTCAGCCACCCCTGCATGGTGCCGAGCTGACTCTGCTGGGTGGTGAGCACGTCATAGGCGAGGGAGCGCACCGCCGGATCGGCGGCATTCGCCAATGCCATCGCGGACATCTCCACCGCCTGACCGTGATGGACGGACATGTCCTGGGCGAACCCGACATCCACCGAGTCGCCGGCCGGCGCCCCCGGCTGGTCGCCGTCGAGCCATCTCTGCGCCCAGGCCCCGAGAAGGACACCCACCAGGACGGCGATGATCGCTCCGAGCGCCACCGCGGACCTCGAGGCGCTGCGGCGCCGCGCAGCGTCATCGACCATCGCGGGGTCGGGTGCGGCGGCGGCGGGAGAGGTGTTAGCCATTGCCTCCTCCGGTGGGTGCGGTCGGTGTCGACGTCGGCGACCCGTCCGAGGGGGCGGTCGCCGCCTGGTCGTCGGTGGCCGGGACCGCGTCCGGGCCCGGTGCGGAGGGGTCGAACGGCGGCGGGTTGGGCGGGTTGGCCGGGTCGAACCCGCCGGGCACGGTCGAGCAACTCGCACCGGCTTCGGGGTAGGTGTTCGGGTTCTGGCTCAGCGCGGTGACGAACTGGGTGATCCGCCGATCGTCGGCACCGTCGAGTTTGAGTTGGTGGCCCCATGATTGGAGGGCGATCGCCGCATCGAGGCCGGGATACGGGGACATCAGGGTGTACGGCCGACCGTCGATCTTCGCGGCGAGGGCGGTGACGTCGTCGGCGCCGAGCCGATCAGGGTTGTAGGCCACCCACACCGCGCCGTGTTCGAGGGAATGCACCGCATTTTCGGTACGGATGGGTTCGGGATAGACGATGCCGGTACAAGTGGCCCAGTACTGGTCGTGCGCACCACCGACGGGAGGACTCTGGTCGTACGCCACGCGCTGCGGGGCCTGAATGTGACTGCCGGCCGTATACTCGATCTCGGTCACCCCGGCGATGTCCGTGGCCGGGTCGGGGTTGTCCGCGCTCGGCGCGTACCGCTGGGCTTCGGCCCGCTCGACCGCCCTGGGCACCATGTTGTAGGCGATGATCCCGATCAGCCCGACGATGATCACGACGGCGCCGATCATCAACCAGGGAATGCGCCGGGTGCCCGGGATGCCCCCCGGCCTGGCCTTGTTGCGGTTGTTGGTCATCTCAACGGACCCGTTCCTTCACTCTCGTACCGCCGGGCCCGGTGCCCGGGACGGTCATATCGGCAGCACTACCGAGGTGACGAACTCGTTGCGCAGCCATCCGACGAACAACTCCCAGGCGCCGCTGAGCAACGCCGTCCCCACCACGATCAACATGACCCCGCCGACGATCTGAATGGTCCGGGAATGCCGACGCAGCCACCCGATCCCGTGCAACGTCTTCGCGGAACCGAAACCCAATGCAATGAACGGCAATCCGAGACCGAGACAGTAGGCGACGATCAACGCCACCCCGCGGGCGGCGGTGGCGCCCTCGGTGCCGGCCGCGACCGACAGCACACCGGCCAGGGTGGGGCCCAGGCACGGGGTCCAGCCCAATCCGAACACCCCGCCGAGCAGCGGTGCACCGGCGAGGGAGGAGATCCGGCGCGGGGTGAACCGGGTGTCTTTCTGCAGGGCGGGGATGAAACCGAGGAAGACCAACCCCATGACGATGGTGATCGCCCCGCCGACCCGCTGGAGCAGCTCCTGGTTGAGCCGTAGGGCACCGATCACACCGAAGACCGAGGCGGTGGCCAGGACGAAGACCACCGTGAAGCCGGTGACGAACAACGCTGCTGCCCCCGCCACCCGCCACCGATCCGAGCCGGCGGCACAGTCACCGCTTGGGGTGACTGCCGGTGTTTCGGCGCCGGAGACACCGGCGAGGTAGGACAGGTATCCCGGCACCAACGGCACTACACACGGGGAGGCGAACGACACCAGACCGGCGAGCACGCAGGCCCCGAGCGCGAGCAACAGCGGCCCGGTGGCGGCGGCGTTCTGGAAACTCACCCCGACCCCCTGCGCCAGCACTATCCCGTGCGCGGTCACGGCTGCGCCGCCAGACGTTCGATAACCGGCAGCAGGTCCTCTGCCAGCAAGGCCCGCAGGAAGACCGCGGCAACGCGGTGCTGGCGATCGAGGACCAGCGTGGAGGGGATGACACTGGTGGGATAGCTTCCGCCCAAGGCGATCAGGGTACGCATCGGCGGGTCGTAGATCGACGGATACGACATCCGATTGTCGATGACGAAGTCCTGCGCCTTGTCGCGCTGCGGATCGCGCACGTTGATCCCCAGGAACTGCACACCGAGATCCTTCGTGGCCTCATACGCCTGTTCGAGGTCGTCAGCCTCGGACCGGCACGGCGCGCACCACTGACCCCAGAGGTTGATCACGACCACCTGCCCGGCGTAGTCCGACAGCGACACGGCCCGGCCATCGGCCATCAGGTCAGGCCCGGAAAGCGGACCGACCTTCCCCCGGCTCTCCGGTGGGTCGTAGAGGATGTCCGTCTGCCCACCCGGCGCAACGAAGTCGAAGGTGCCGCCCTGGGCGACCGCATCGGACCCGGACGCACACCCGGCGGCCCCGAGAACCGCTGCCATGCCGACAGCGAGCACCGCGAGCAACCGGGCCCGCCAACCCCGGTGCGACCACCACATCGGTCGCCGACCGATCGTTAGGCAGTATCGAGTGGTCATCGGATCAACTCACCAACCGCGGACCGGACCTCGGCCGGGTCCGCGAACACGGACGGGGTGACGATCCGATCGACCGAACCATCCCGTTGCACAACGAAACTCAGCGGCAGCACCGGCGGCGCCGCCAAGGCCTGCATCGCCGCCTCGGCTCCGCCGAACGAGGGATAGTGGGCGTCGAGTTCGGTCAACAGCTTCAGGGCCGCCACCGGATCGTCCTGAACGTTGATCCCCGCGACAGGGAGCGAGTCAGGCTGATTCGCATAGGACTCGAGCACGGGGATTTGCTCGCGGCACGGGCCGCACCAGGACGCCCACATGTTGACCACTGTCGGTGCACCGCTCAGTGCGGCACCGAGATCGACCGCCTGCGCCGCCCCCAGGCACCGCGCCGACACCCCACTGAGCACCATGCCCACAGGCTGGGACGGCAGCGGTGTCGGGCACGGCCGCAGCTCGGCCTCGGCCGCCACCCGGGACAGCTCGGCGGCACCCTGGGGCGCACCGGCGCCGGCGACCGAAACAGCGCCGGCACCAGCGGTAACGCGTGCCTCCGGTACGTCGGACTCCTCCGATCGAGGCCAGATCGCCGCGATCAGCGCCACGACCGCGGCCAGGAAAAAGACCAGCCATCGACTCCCAGTTCGCACCGGCGTCCCTTCATGCGTGTAGCGATCGGTCGAGAGCCCACACCCTCAACTACTATTGTGCATAGTAGTTAGCATGGTTCGTCCGCCACCCCACCCTCACGGGGAAGCGACTGCGCCGCAGGTAACCGACCGCACGAGACAACTGCGCGGGCGAAAGAAGGAAACTCATGACGCCGTCACCCCCGGCCGGACACCGTCCGGCGAACGCCGCCCTCGCCACCCCGGCGCCCGGCGGACCCGAATCGGGGTCCCATCCGCCGACCGATACCTCGGTCACGCGGTTGATCCGGCTCGTGTTGCTCTACACCGCGGCACGATTGACGGTGATCGCCGCGCTGGTGGCGCTGCTGATCGGAGTCGACCGGGCCTTCGATCTCGGGCTCCCGCTGATGCTGTCGTCGATGGGCGTGCTGCTGGCCGGTGTCGCCATCTCCGCGGTGGCGTTCCGGTCGCTGCGCCGCCGGATCAATCAGGACGTCAACACGATCGACGACCGGCGGCGCCGCGCCCGCGATCAGCGCTGAACCCCCTGCACGCCGACGCCCCCGCCTGCGGCGGGCGATCATCGTCCTCGGTGTCGGGGTGATCGCCTGGGGCATCCCGAAGGTCGCCGTGGTCGTGTTCACCGGCCGGAACAGTGTGATCACCGAACAGGGCCTGTTCTTCTCCGGCACTGCGCTGGTCACTTTCGGTGGCGCCTACGAATCCTCGCCTTCGTCGCCCAGAAAGCGGTGGAAACCTGCGGCTGGCTCAGCCCCGGCGAGATGGTCCGCGGCTCGGTCTGGCCGAGACCACACCCGGTCCGCTGATCATGGTGGTGCAGTTCGTCGCGTTCCTCGGTGCCTACCGCACACCCGGGCGATCTTCGACCCGTGGGTGGCGTGGCGGCCACCATCGGTGCCCTGCTGACCACCTGGGTGACGTTCGTGCCGTGTTTCGTGTTCATCTTCCTCGGCGCCACTACGTCGAGCGGCTCCGCCACACACCCGACATCCGCACTCAGCGGCATCACGAGCACCTTCGGAATGTCGACGTGGTCCGCGGCCGTGGTCGGGGTGATCGCGAACCTGGCGTTTTGCTTCGCCGTGCACGCCCTCTTCGACGCCTCCCTGCGGCACGGGGGTCGATCCACCTTGCTGGTGCCCGACCCGGACACGATCCGGCCGGTCGTCGCGGTGATCGCGGCGGCGGCCGGGGTGATGATCTATCGCGCTGGTGCTGGTCGGCGGCTACCCGCGGCGCGCCGCGAGGACACCGATCGATAGGACCCGCCGCGACCACACGCTCGTCTGGAGGCAGGATCGTGAAGAAACCGGTGACGGAATCCGGGACTAGGTCTAGGCGTGTGGGGGTTCGCCGGTGACGACGTGGTCGGCGTGGTTGATGCCCTCGAGGATCAGCCGGGATAGGTGGCCGTCGTGGATGCGGTAGATCACCCGCCGGCCCTCCTTGCGGGTGTCGACCAGTCCGGTGAACCGCAGTTTCGCCAGGTGCTGGCTGACCGCGGTCCGCGAGCCCCCGGTCTGCTCGATCAGCGCGGTCACATCGGCCTCACCGCGGGTGAGGATCCACAGGATGTGCAGCCGGGTGGGGTCGGCGAGCATCCGGAAGGTTTCGGTGGCGGTGTCGAGGCGCTCCTGATCCGGTTCGACCGGGTGACTCAGGCTCGCCGCCGGGGCCACCGCCGGGGCCGCTGCCTCGGTCATCGGGTCCATCGCATTACCGCCTTCCCGCCACCACCGCCTCGACGAGCGGCTCGGTCCGTGCCGGCCAGGCCCGTGCGGCGGCCAGTCCTGCGAGTGTAGCGAGCACGGTCAACGTGAGGGCCGCGGCGACCTGCCCGACCTGCGCGCCCACCCACCCGGCGAGCGGGTAGGTGAGGATGAAACAGGCGTGCGAGAGCGAGAACTGGGCGGTGAACACCGCGCTGCGGTTCTGCTCGTCGGATTCGTAGCGCAGCAGCCGCGCCGACGGGGTGTTGATCATCGACGTCCCGGCACCGAGCACGATCCAGATCCCGGCCAGCAGCCCCCACCCCACCGACGGGGTGGGGGCGGCGAAGAGCATCAGCGCGGCCGCCGCCAGCCCGACCGGCAGGATCGCGCACCCGGTGAGCATCAGCCGGCGATCCTCGAGGGCCATCAGCAGCCGCGGCAGCGCCAATGCCACCAGCATCGACCCGCCGCCGAAGCAGCCCAGCGCCACCGCGACCCCGGTGTTCGACCCGCCGAGCAGATCCCGGACGTACACCACGGTGTTGACCACCACCAGGGCGGTCGCGGCGGCGACGACCATGTTCATCGCCAGCAACCCCCGCAGCACCGGGCGGCCCACCATCACCCGCGCCCCGAGGGTGATGCGGTGAAGCAGCGGCACCGACCGGTCCGCCGGGACGGGCCGCGGCAACACCGTCCTCATCACCAGCAACGCCGAACCCACGAACCCGGCGACGGTGCCGAGGAACAGGAAGTTGTAGCTGATCAGTGTCAGCAGTGCCGCCGCGAGGATTGGGCTGAGCAGGGACTCGAGGTCGTAGGCCAGCCGGGACAGCGACAATGCCCTCGTGTAGTCCGCCTCCTGGACCAGCACCGCCGGAATCAGCGACTGGAACGCCGGGGTGAACGTCGCCGACGCCGCCTGCAACACGAAGATCAGCACGTAGATCTGCCAGGTCTGATCCACCAGCGGCAGCGCCGCCGCGATGGCCGCCCGGATGACGTCCGCCCCCACCAGCAACACCTTCCGCGGCACCCGATCGGCGAGCGCCGAGATCACCGGGGCCACCGCGACATAGGCGACCATCTTGATCGCCAACGCGGTCCCGAGCACCGCCCCGGCATCGGCGCCGGCCAGATCGTAGGCCAACAGGCCCAGGGCCACGGTCAGCAGACCCGTCCCCACCAGGGCCACGATCTGCGCGGCGAACAACCGGCCGAACGTGCGATGACGCAACACCTCGAGCACCCCAGGACCTCCAGACCTCTTCACAACGGTTACCGACTCGACCATAATCCTATATGTGCGCACTTGCGCAACCATGTGAGGTTTACGGGTCGGCTGAGGGAGAGGAACGTTCCGGGTAAGAACGCAGGTCAGCGAGGAGTTGTGGTGAGTGCGGCGTCGAGTCTGGAGGTCGAGGATCTGCGGTGGGGCTGGGGCGCCGCCGGATTCGTCCTTGGCTGCGCCGCGGTGCTGGCCTTCACCCCGCTGTACCTGGTGCTGGCCGCGGCCGCGCTCGGGTTGGCCGGGATGGCCGTGTTCCACCTCGCCGGTCACCGCACCGCCGGCGCCCGGCTGGCCTCGTTCGGGCTGGGGGTGCTGATCCCGGCCGCCGCCGGCGCGGTCCTGGTGGGAATCAATTCGTTCTGACAGACGAGTCCATCTGACAGGTAGGGGGAGCACCGTGGGACTGGGGGCACGACTTCTCGGCGACCACCGCGGTCACGCGGACGACGCCAGCGGCGGACTGATCCGCCGGGCACGGCTGTACGAACTCGTCTCCGCGGCCGCCTTCCTCGGCCGGCGCCGCCGGGTCTTCGACCGGCTGGTGTCTCTCAGCGGCGCCGGTCCGGGCGACCGCGTCCTCGATGTGGGGTGCGGCACCGGCTATTTCGCCACCCGACTTGCCGCGGCGATCGAGCCGGGCGGCCGGGCCCAGGGCATCGACCCGTCCTCGCCGATGATCGATTACGCCACCGGGCGGCGCGGCACCGCGCACACCACCTTCTCCGTCGCGGCCGCCGAACGGCTGCCCTTCCCCGACAACTCCTTCGACGTGGTGACCTCGACCCTGGTCATCCACCACATCGCCCCGAACGCCCGCGCCGCCGCGGCACGGGAAATGGCCCGGGTCCTGCGGCCCGGGGGCCGGGTGCTGATCGCCGATTTCCGTCCGCCGACCAACCCGGTCGCGAACCATCTGATCGGGGCCCTCGCCGGGCACGCCATGCAGCACACCCCGATCGACGACTTCGCCGCACTCCTCGACAGGGCTGGATTGCACACCACCGCAACCGGCGAACAAAAGCCCTGGCTGCGCTACCTCCAGGCGGACAAGACCCGGTGAGCAGCGGAGCGAGTGCGGTTCTCATCCTGCATCGCACCGCACTGAGCCCTATCGTGTGCGAATGGGACTGGGACTTCTGATACTCGATCTCCCACGCGCCTGGTCCCGGCACACCGCACTCGACACGGCTGCCGATGCGCTGCGCGAACGCGGAATATACAACTGGTCCAGGCTCGAATTACGCGGCACAGCCGCGACCGGAACAGACCTGGTCCGCCAGTTCACCTTCACGTATTGGGACCCGTCGACCCATGGACGGCAGGTTTACAATCTCAGCTACACCGACCTGTGGGAGCGCCTCGATGCCGCCGACCGCACCACGCTGCTGAGCGTTCTCTCCGGCGGCACCATCGGCTCCCACGTCACCACAACGCTGGCCCGCGTCGCCGGCGACGACTTCCTCGTCCGCGACCGTGAGGGCAACCAAAACCTGCCCCGTAGCCTCCGCCACTTTCTTCGTGCAATGGATGACCACCGCAGGTGAGATGGTCGAGCGGAAGCACAGATCCGAGGATCGGTGGTGGCATCGACGCGCGTGACCGACATGATGTGCAGTCCCCAAGTCTCCGGGCCAGGCCCCCGTAGTGGCACGGGTTCGGCGCCGTGTGTCTGCGTGTCACACGGGCGCTTCACCTTGGAGAGGGGGGTGCCAGAAATCGGGTGTCGGTATTTCCACGAAGGCGCGCGCTTGCCTGAAGTGTTCGAGTTGTTGTGGTCGCACCAGAACTTCCGGTCGCAGCAACCGTTCGAGCTGGTCTGCCGTGAGGAGCCCGCGTGTGACCACGATGTCCGGAATGCTGCGGCCAGTGGAAAGCGACTCCTCAGCAACGGAAGTGGCGGCGGTGTACCCGATGTGCGGGTTCAACGCGGTGATGATGCCGATGGAATGTTCGACATCGGCGCGGAGTTTGTCCGCGTTGGCGGTGATGTCCGGGACACATCGCTCCGTGAGAGCCCGACAGGCTGCACTGAGATGTGTCAGGGATTGAAACAAACTCGAGGCGATGATCGGCTCGAGGGCGTTGAGTTGGAGTTGGCCCCCTTCTGCGGCCAGGCTGATCGTGACATCGTTCCCGATGACTTCGTAGGCGACCTGGTTGACCACCTCCGGCACGACCGGGTTGACTTTGCCCGGCATGATCGATGATCCCGCTTGGACTGCTGGCAAATTGATTTCGCCCAGGCCGGTGCGTGGACCCGAGGAGAGCAGGCGCAGGTCGTTGCAGATCTTCGACAGTTTGACCGCGGTGCGCTTGAGAACTCCGGACAGCTGAACGAATGATCCGACATCTTGTGTCGACTCGATCAGGTCGGTTGCGGTGGTCAAGGGCAGGCCGGTGATGGCACGGAGAGCCTCACAGGCGGTTTCCGCGTACAGCGGGTGGGTGTTGATTCCTGTGCCGATGGCGGTGCCACCGAGGTTGATCTCGGCGACGAGGCGTTCGGCTTCGAGCAGTCGGTCGGCGTCCTCGGTCACCATCACCGCGTAGGTGCCGAATTCCTGTCCGAGTGTCATGGGGACGGCGTCTTGGAGCTGAGTGCGGCCCATCACCACGTCGTGAAACTCCGTCGCCTTGATCGTGAACTCGGTGGCGAGGTCTTTCATTGCCGCTCGGAGGTGATCGATGGCGAAGTGCAGGGTGACCTTGATTGCGGTGGGGTAGACGTCGTTGGTGCTCTGACTGAGGTTGACGTCCTCGAGGGGATGCACCTCGCGGTAGGTTCCGCGAGGGAGCCCGAGTATTTCCAGTGCGCGGTTGGCGATGACCTCATTGGCGTTCATATTCGTCGACGTGCCCGCGCCGCCTTGGATGACATCGACGACGAACTGATCGTGAAACCGGCCGCCGCGGATTTCTCTGCATGCCTCCACGATTGCCGTCATCCGTCGTGTGTCGAGAAGACCCAGCTGATGATTCGTCTGTGCTGCGGCTTCTTTGACGCTGGCCAAGGCGACAATCAATTCGGGGTAGACACTGATCGGGGTTCCCGTGATCGCAAAATTCTCTACCGCTCGGAGTGTGTGAATGCCGTAATAGGCGGAATCGGAGACCGGGCGGGTCCCGAGGAGATCGTGTTCGTCCCGCGTGACAGGTGGAGGGGGCATCGGGCCTTCTCTCTCGAGCAGATCTGAACAAGGCGGATCGGGGATGGGCATGTCGGATGGTGAACAGACTCGGACGGCTGGGGCGGGAAGGCCGCATCGGTCTCACGAGGCTGCGCACGCAAATTTGCTACCCGCTCCGGTCACCCCGGCGCTGGGAGGAGGGGCATTCGCCGTCTCTGGAGGTCCGGTTGCGCCGGCACCGCGACCTCCCGTAACCCCGCTGCAGGAGAGGGCGTCGGTGATGAGCATCCTGGCGTAATCATTTTCGAGTCGGTAGAGCCGGCGAGTGCCTATCCTGCGGGAGGCCACCAAGTGCGCTGCTCTGAGTTGGGCCAGATGCCGAGAGACCGTCGATGCCGGAGTGCCTACTATCGCGGCGATGTCGTTGACCGATCGCTCGCCGCCGGTGAGCGACCACACCACTCGGACACGGGTGGGATCGGAGAAGAGCCGAAACACCTCGACCAGGAAGGCCACATTGGCGTTATTCCACTGCGGCCGCGGTAGGGACCGGGCCGTTGCCTCGTTGTGGTGGAGCATCGAGCCCCCGCTTTCCGCTCAGTGCGTCGTGGTGGAACCCGTGTTGCCGGGGACAATGCGTCGCGACATCGGTGTCGTGATGATCAGGGTCGTTGCGTTCGGGCTGCGACGATTTTCGGTTCGGTGAGTGCTTCGACTGCACTCCACACACCTTCGCGGCCGATGCCGGATCGTTTGACTCCGCCGAAAGGCATGGCATCGATCCGGAAGTCCGGACTCGAGTTGATCAGCACTGCGCCGACCCGGAGCTTGGCGGCCAGGTCCAGAGCGACATCGATATCTTGGGTGAACACGCCCGCTTGCAGCCCGGTATCGACTGCATTGGCCGAATCGATCACCGAGTCGAGGTCGGTGAACGGGTCGATCATGACCACCGGCCCGAACACCTCGTTGGTCCTGATCTGTGCGTCGCGGGGCACGTCGGTCAGCACTGCCGGGGTCACGAACGTTCCGGTGCGGACGCCACCGGTCCGCAACACCGCGCCGCCGTCGACGGCCTCATCGATCCATCCGGTGATGCGGCGCGCCTGGTCTTCGTCGATGAGGGGCCCGATATCGGTGGCCGGGTCTCGCTTACTGCCGACCACCAAAGCTGACGCACCTTCGACCACCCGGTCCACGACAGTGCGGTAGAGACGGTTGTGGACGAATACCCGCTGCACCGACAGGCAGTTCTGGCCGGCCACCCCGAACGCGCCGTCGACAATGGACGCGGCGACTTCCTCGGGGTCGGCGTCCGCGCAGGCGATCCGCGCATTGTTGCCCCCGAGCTCCATCAGGAGTTTGCGGGCGGGCCCGGCGTGCGCGATCAGGTCGGCCGTCGCCGGGCCGCCGGTGAAGGAGACGACGTCGATCGCCGGGTTGGCGACCAGGGCCTGCCCCGCCGTATCGCCGGTGACCACCGCGAGGTACTCCGGTGGTACGCCGCTGGCGAGAAGGACATCGACGAGGGCGAGCGCCGTCACGGGGGTGGCCCCAGAGGGTTTGAGCACCACCGCATTGCCCGCGATCAGGGCGGGCCCGAGCTTGTGCGCCACCAGGTTGAGGGGATCGTTGAATGGGGTGATGGCCGCGACGACTCCGACGGGTTCGCGGGTGTACCAGCCCGTCCAGCCCTCGCCGCGTGGTGTGTCGTCGAACGCGATGCTGCGGCCGGTCAAGGCGGAGGAGGCTTGGGCGGACAGTCGGAGTGTCTCCATCGCCCGGGTGACTTCGCGGTCGGCTTCCCGGAGAGTCTTGGATGACTCCGCCGTGATCAGGCGCGCGAATCGTTCCCGATCGTGTGCCACCCGTGCCGCCGCCTTCTCGATGGCCTCGCGCCGTTGCCACAGTGGCCAGGCTCGCTGCCGGTGGCCGCGGGCGACGAAGGCAATGGCCTTGTCCACTTCGTGGTCGGTGGCATTCATGACGGTGCCGACCAGGGTGCGGTCCTCGGGGTCGTAGACGTGGAGGTGCCGTGCACCGTCTCGCCACAGTCCTTCCCAGAACCCGCCCGCGAGGGGCCGCCACAGTGGGTTCTGCGGTGCGGGTGCGGTGTCGGCTGGGGTGACCGTGGATGTCATACCGACTTCTCCTTGTCATGTACTAGTGCGGCTCGGACGTCATTCCATCGGTGGCAGCGCACCGAATGTCCCGCCGCGATCTCGGTCAACACCGGTTGTTCGGCGCGGCATCGGTCCACGGCGAGCGGGCACCGGGTATGGAATCGGCAGCCGGGTGGCGGGTTGATCGGCGAGGGCGGTTCGCCGGCAGCCTCGGCGTGGCCCGTGCAGGGGTGTGCGTGGGTTGCGGCCGCGAGGAGCGCGAGGGTGTAGGGGTGCACCGATCCTTCGAAGAGGTCGTCGCGGTCGGCGATCTCCACGATCTGCCCGAGGTAGAGCACGGCGACCCGATCGCTGGCGAATCGCACCACGCGCAGGTCATGCGAGATGAGGACCATGGTGAGGTGGTGTTCACGGCGGAGCCGGGTGAGGAGGTTGAGGACCCTGGCCTGTACCGAGGCGTCCAGTGCCGAGGTCGGCTCGTCGCAGATCAACAGTCGCGGTTTGAGGAGCAGGGCGCGGGCGATGACCACGCGTTGCAATTGACCGCCCGAACACTGCCCCGGGTATCGGCCCAGGTAGGTGTCGTCGAGCCCGACCTCCTGCAGCGAGGCCGAGATCGCGAGCCCCCGTTCGGCGCGGGTTCCGATGCGGTGTTGTGCGAGGACGGCGTAGAGGCTGTCAGCGATGGTCATCCGCGGGTCCATCGCGGCGTGCGGGTCTTGGAAGACCAATTGGGCGATGCGCCGCAGTTGTTTTCGCTGAGACTCTTTCATGGTTCGGGTGTCGAGCCCGTCGATGGCGACGGTGCCGGCATCGAGCTCGATGAGCCGGAGTATTGCCCGGGCGATTGTGCTTTTGCCGGAACCGGATTCGCCGACCAGTCCCAGAACCTGCCCGGCCTTGATGGTCAGCGAGACGCCGTCGATGGAGTGCACATGTTCGCGTGTGCGGCGCAGACCGCGGCGGGGCAGGGGGAAGCGTTTGACCGCGCCCTCCATAACGACCATGTCGGGTGCGTGCTCCGCACGACGGTGCGGGGGAGACATCATCATCGAGGTCATGCGGACTCCCCGAGGTGGATGGGTGCCCAGCAGCGGGTGGAGTGTTCGTGGGGCTCGTGCCGGCCCGCAGTGAGATCGGGCTCGGTGGTGGCGCATTGATGTTCCACGTGTGCGGTCGCTGCCACCGAACATCGGGACCGGAAACGGCAGCCCGCCGACAGGTCGCGGGCGGAGCTGGCGTTTCCGGGAATGGCATACAGCTCCCCGGTCGCGGTGGTCTTGAGCATCGAGGCGTTGATGAGGGCTTGGGTGTAGGGGTGCTCGGGTGCGGCGAGGATGTCCGCGGTCGTCCCCTCTTCGACGATGCGCCCGGCGTACATCACGGCGATGCGGTCCGCGATGGCGGAGACGACGCCGAGATCGTGCGAGATGAACAGGACGGACATGCCGAGCTGTGTGCGCTTGGCTGCGATCAGCGCCAGGATCTGTGCCTCGATGGTGACATCGAGGGCGGTCGTCGGTTCGTCGGCGATCAACAGTTGCGGCTGTCCGGCGAGCGCGATCGCGATCATCACTCGCTGTGCGATACCACCGGAGAGCTGGTGTGCGTAGGAGCGGGCTCGGCGGTCCGGTTCGGCGATGCCGACGTCGGCGAGTAGTTCGACCGCGGCCCGTCGTGCCGAGTGCCGGTTCATCCCGAGATACCGTCGCAGCGGCTCCGCGACCTGCGCACCGACTGTGGAGGTCGGGTCCAGCATCCGCTTGGGCTGCTGGAACAGTGCCCCGATTCGGCCGCCCCGCACCTTGTTCATGGCGCGATCGGACAACCCGAGCAGATCGACCCCGTCGAGCGTGATCGCGCTGGCGTTCATCTGCGCGCCGCGCGGGAGCAGGCGCATCAACGACAGCGCGGTCATGCTCTTGCCGGACCCTGATTCCCCGACGAGGGCGAGTATTTCACCGCGATCGATGTGGAAACTCACCTCGTCGAGTACCGGGCTCGTGGGTGCGCCGTCGAACCTTGCCGACAACTTGGTGACATTCAACAGCTCGGGCATGTCATCCTCCGTGGTGCTGGTGAGTGTGTGCGACTGCGACTGCGATTGCGGATGTGTCGTCACGGTGCGTGGTGAGGGTGTTCATCGCGTCACCGAAATGCGCGTCGAGTGCCTCGATCAGGGCAGGCAGGTTCCCGGTGGTGATCAGCCTGAGCAGGTGCTGATGCTCGTCGAGGAGATCGCCACGGCCTTTGTAGGTGCCGACCAACATGTTCAATCCCAGTCGCGTCTGTCCGGCGAGCTGGGCGTACATGGTGGTGAGCCGTTCACTACCCGCCGCGTAGACCGCGATCTCATGGAATCGGAGATCGAACGCCGAGGCCTGTACCCAGTCCTCTCGGTGAATCGCGAGGGACATGCGCCCGAGCGTTTGTTCGAGTTCGGCGATCAGTGAAGCCGGGGCGCCGCGAGTGACGAGCCGAATCAGTGCGGCGCGTTCGACGGTCGCACGGGCGAAGTAGAGATCCTCCAAGTCCTCTGCGGTCAGCACCCGGACGGTGATCCCGCGGTGCGGGGTGCGCACGAGCAGCTCTTCTTGCACCAGCCGTTGCAATCCCTCACGAACGGGCCCGCGGCTCGTGCGGAACTGCGCGGCCAGTTCCACCTCGTTGAGCGGCATACCCGGTGCGAATGTGCCGTCGAAGATGCGTTGACGTATCTGCGACGTCACGACAGCGGCGAGTGTGCGCTTCGGTACATCGTTGTCGGGTGGCGCTTTTCGCATATTCACGGTCCCTCCTTGGCGGTGCTTTGGGCCGGACGGGTGCAGCGTCAGCTCTGGCGGCTGCGGCGGGCGTTGATGCCTTGACCGATGAGGGTCACGCTCAATGCCGTGATGAAGATGGCGAGACCGGGATAGATGACCAGACCCGGTGCGGCGGACATGAAGGGCTGGGCATCGGCGAGCATGGATCCCCAGTCGGCGTCGGGTGGTTGCACGCCCAGCCCTAGAAAGGACAGGGCGCCGACGGTGATGAGTTTGTGCCCGAAGCGCAGTGCCGCGTGTGCGGTGAGCGGGCTCAGTGCGTTGGGAAGGATGTGCCGGAAGACGATGAAGGTGGACGAGCAGCCGAGCGCGCGAGCGGCTTCGATGAAGTCGCGTGAGTCTATTTCCAGCGTCAACCCTCTTGCGAGTCGGGCGAACGGGGTCCATCCGCCGATGACGAGGGCGAGGATCAGCGTCGTGTATCCGGCGCCGAGGATGGACACCAGGAACATGGCCACGATCATTTCGGGAAAGGCGAGCAGGACGTCGGTGACCCGCATGACGAACTGGTCGAGGGCGCCGCGTCGCCTGGCGCAGACGATGCCGATGAGGGTGCCGCTCACCGCGCAGATCGCCAGGGTGATGGCGGCAATCGAGACAGAGAAGCGGCCGCCGTCCATCAGCCGGCTCAGCACGTCGCGGCCGAGTTGATCGGTGCCGAGCCAATGGCTGCTCGAGCTCGGTGCCAGCCGGTCGCTGAGGTTTTGGGCCGACGGGTTGTAGGGCATGATCCACGGGGTCAGCACAAGGATGACGGTGATCGCCACGATGACGGCGATGCCGATGATCAGGCTGACCGGGGTGTTCCGCAGGGCGTGTACGGCCCGGCTCGGGGTGGAGGCGCGGCGTGGGGCGGGTCGCTCTGGCCGGCTGGGCGCCGGTGCAGTCGGGTTGTCAAGCAGGGACATTCGCTGACCTCACCGTCGGATTGATGTAGGTGTACAGCACATCGGTCGCGGTGGTGATGATGACGGCCAGCGCGACGATGCTGATGATCGATGCTTGGATCACCGGGACGTCCCCGTTCATGACGGAGTCGTAGAGCAGCCGGCCCATGCCCGGCACCGCGAAGATGACCTCCACGACGACGGAACCACCGAGCAGACCTGCCAGCCACACCGAGAACAAGGTGACCACGGGCAGGAGCGAATTCCGCACGCCGTGCCGGACCATCGTCTCCCGGAACGTCAGGCCGCGGGCCCGTGATGCGGTGATGTGCGGGGATTCGAGGACGTCGACCATCGAGGCCCGGGTGACTTGCGTGAAGTAGCTCATCGGCCGCAGCGCCAGGGTCAGGCAGGGAAGGATCATCGAGGACGGGCCGGTCCAGCCCGCCGACGGCAAGGCGCCGAGTTTGAGCGCGAACATCAGGATCAGCACGGGGGCGAGCCAGTACTCGGGGATCGCGACGAAAGCTTGGGTGATAGTGGTGATTACGGTGTCCGTCGGTGTGCCCCGCTTGATGGCGGCGATGGATCCGAGGGGCAGGGCGAACAGTAACGCCACCAGCAGCGAGGTGACTGCCAGTATCGCGGTGACCGAGAGTGCGTGCCCGATCATCTCCATGACCGGGGATCGGCTGGTGTACGACAACCCGAGGTCACCGGTGACGGCCTTGGCCAACCAGTCGAAATACTGCACGACGAGCGGCCGGTCGAGCCCGTAGGCGGCGCGGAGACGCTCGACGACCTCCGGATCCATGGTGACGTCGTTGACCCTTGCTCGGAGAATCTTCCGCGCCGGGTCACCGGGGTGATGTACGGGATGAGGAAGACGACGAACGAGACGATCAGCAAGGTGGCGACGAGCACGGACATGCGTCGGACGATGGCGATCACTACACACCTCCTTCGGTATTTCGGTCTCAGCGGCGGCGACGGTTCAGCGGACCAGGTCGAGGACTCGGAAGAAGGCCCCGGCCGGGGGCAGGAACCAGGGCGGTCCGAAGTGGCCGGGCACCGGCAGGAAGGTCAGATCTCTCCACGGATTCGCCGTGGTGTCGCCGGTGACGATGTGGGAGAGGACCTTTCCCATGTGGGTGGCCATTTGCACGCCGTGGCCGCTGTAGCCGACGGAGTAGTACAGGCCGTCTTGTTCGCCCGCGTGCACCATCTGATCGACCGACATGTCGACCAGACCACCCCAGCAGTAGTCGATGCCGACATCGGCGAGCTGCGGGTAGACCTTGGTCATGGCCCGCTTCAGGATCTGACCGCTCTTGATGTCGGATCCGCTGTTCGACATCGCAAACCGCGCACGACCACCGAAGAGGAGCCGGTTGTCCGGGGTGATGCGGAAGTAGTAGAGCAGGTGCTTGCTGTCGGCGGCGACGCGTTTGCGGGGGAGCAGCTCGTCGACGACGTGCTGGGGGAGCGGTTCGGTGACGATGATGAAACTGCCGATCGGCACGATCCGGCGCCGCAGCCAGGGGGTCAGGCCTCCGGTGTAGCCGCTGGTGGCGACGACGACCTGGTCGGCCCGCACCACACCCCGAGCGGTCTGGATGTCGTGCTGGTATCCGTCCCGTTTGGTCATGGCGGTGACCTTGCAGCCCTCGTGGATCGACACGCCGTTGGCGGCGGCCGCCCGCGCGAGCCCGTGGACGAGTTTGCCGACGTGTACCCCGGCGCCGAGGGGGTCGACCATCGCGCCGTGGTAGAAGGAACTGCCGATCTCGTCGCGAATGTCCTGGGGCGGGATCAGGGCGACGTCTTGGCCGGTGTACTTGCTGATCAGTTCCGCGGACCGCTCGAATCCGGTGTAGTGACTGGGTTTGCAGGCCAACGTCAGTTTCCCGGTGCGCTCGAATGCGCAGTCGATGCCCTCGGTGGTGACGAGGTCTTCGATCGTGTCGATGGCGGCGTTGTAGGCGAGGAACATCTCCCTCGCCCGTTCGGGTCCGTACCGTCGCACCGCGGTGGGAAAGGAAATGGCCAGCCCGGTGGTGGCCATGCCCCCATTGCGTCCGGAGGCACCCCATCCGATCGTGTGCTCCTCGAGCAGCACCACCGAGGCGCCGGCTCGCGCCACATGCAGTGCGGTCGACAGCCCGGTGAGACCGGCGCCGATGACGGCGACGTCGGCGTGCGCGGGCACATCGTTGCGGCGGTAGTCCGCTCCTGGCTCGGCCGTGTCCAGCCAGTAGGACCCGAGCTTCACGATGCGTCCGCGGTGCTCATCGCGCGCAGCCCGAGCAGCGCCGGCACTCCGCCCAGGTCCGTGGTCTCGGCGTAGCCGTAGAACGGTGTAGACGGATCGTAGCCACGGTTGACGTAGACCTTGTGCGTGATTCGAAGCTCGTGCGCCGGTATCACGTCGTACCAGATGTGCGAGGAGACGTGCAGGATCTCACTCGGTTTGGCATCGAGTTGGTCGAGCATGTACTCGAACGCCCGGTAGCGGGGCTTGTAGGCACCGGCCTGCTCGGCGGTGAAGACCCGGTGGAAGTCGACACCGAGTTGCTCGATGTTGCGGGCCAGCATGCTGTCGACCGCATTGGACAAGATCACCAGCGGATATTCCGCGGCCAATGCCGCGAGAGGTTCCGGCACGTCCGGGTGCGGGCCCCACGAGCCGACCGCCTCGATGATGGCGTCGACGTCCGAGGGCTTGAACTGAATTCGCCAGCGGTTGCAGGCGCGGAGCCAGGAGTCGCGCAGCAGCTGGGGATACAACTTGAACGGCCCGAGCACTTCATCCATCCGGTATGCCCGGAAGTCGGCATTGAAGGCCGCGACATCGGCAGGGGCGATTGTGTCTTTGATGAGCGGCGCGACCGCCTCGGCCATCTGGAAGTTGGTCAGTGTCCCGTAGCAGTCGAACGTGATGAACTTGGGTTCGAAATCGCTCAGTTCCATGACGGTGAAATGTCCTTTCCTGTCAGCTGTTGGAGACGGTGAGATCCGGGGTGACGGCGTATCGCGCGAGGGGGTCGTCGACGAAACTCTCGATGGTCTCCAGCCGTGCGGCGGTGGTCTGTTCGTGGGCGATGAAGGTGGTGACGGCGTCCGCTTGCAACTGCGAGGCGACGTCGGCGTAGATCGCGTTCCGTCGTTGCGGGTCGTTCTCGGTGTTCGCGGCGCTCAGTTGCGCGTCGATCGCCGGATCGCAGTACTGGCTGATGTTGAATCCCCCACCGCAGGAGTAGTCGGCGGTGAGAAACCCCAGAGGATCGGCGATGTCGGTGAGGTGATTACGGGACAGCAGCGCGAGGTCGTATGAGCCGTCCAACAGCGAGGGCTCGATTGCCGAGTAGTCACTGACCTGCACGCCGACGTCGATTCCGATCTCGGCCAGGTTGGCTTGGATCACCGCGGCGAGGTCCGCGAACTCGGGGCGCTCGGTGTAGGCGAGCAGCGTCAGCTTCAGTTGTCCCGGTGCGTATCCCGCTGCGGTGAGCAGACGGCGGGCCTGGTCGAGGTTGCGGTTCACCGGTTGAGAATCGGGGGCCCACGCTTCGGTGGGCGCGAACGGTCCGATGGCCGGGTGCGCCTGCCCGCCGAAGACACTGGCGGTGATCGACTCGACGTCGACCGCAGCCTGCACGGCCTTACGCACCTCGGGATTGTCGAACGGTGCCCGGGATTGATTGAAATACAGGCCGGTGGTGCGCGGGGTGAACGCACTACTGACCTTGATGCGCGCATCGCCCTCGAGCTCCGGGACGGTCGATGCGGGAAGTCCGAGGGCGATCTGCGACTCACCGGTGCGGACCTGCGTGGCCCGGGTGGCGCCCTCCGGAATGAACCGGGCCGTCACCGACTTGAGCGGTACGTTCCCGCCCCAGTAGGCGGTGTTTCCTTCCAGGGTCATCGACTGGGCCGGGGTTTGCGCGACCGGAGTGTAGGGGCCGGTGCAGTGCGAGAGCGGGTCGATGCCGGTGCCGGTGTACGCGGCCGGCGCCAGAATTCCGGTGTTGATACTCGCCAAACGGAAGGGCACCAGCGCGCTCGGTTCGGGAGTGCGTATCCGCACAGTCGAATCATTCAGTGCTTCAACGGACGTGATCAGCTTCGGAGTGAAGGCCCGGGGCGGAGCATCTGCTCGGAGTAGGTATTGCAGGGAGGCGACCACGGCGGCCGTCGTGAGGTCGGTCCCGTCCTGGAATTTCACCCCCTCTCGAAGCGTGAAGTCCCAGGCCGTGGGTTCGGTCTGAACCCACTCCGTTGCCAGAAGCGGCACGAGTGCGCCGGCCTCGGCGTCGTATTTCACCAGGGTTTCGAGGCAACCGACTTGGGAGAGGACGAACGCGTCGTCGGTTTCGAGGGAGTAGTTCGCCCGCGGGGTGAATTGCAGGCTGACCGTCAGATTGTCGGCGGAGCCCGAACCGCTGGTTGTGCTGCCTTCGAAACTGCCACAGGCAGTTGCAGCGAGTGCTCCGGCCACAACGACGGCCGGCCATCGAACACATCTTGAGATTCGCATGAATGCCACCAAGGAATTGGGATGGACCGGCCGGGGAAGGTGCCGGTTTTGAACCAGCCAGAGCTTCGTGGGTCTGGTTGACAATCAAACTAAGGAGGCTCCGTAAACATTGTCAACAACTACATCATTGCGGTCCATGTTGTTAACACTTGCGCAACACCCGCAGATGCCTTGTGGCCCTGATTTACTCCCGCGGGTGGGGCGAGTGCCGGACCTCTTCGGAGAGTGATCGGAGTGCATCCACCGCTGCCGCCTCCTTCCGGTAGACCGAAGATTCTCGGCGCGGCTGGGTTCCTAGAACGGTTACTGTACAGCGCAATCCGTGGCCAAGGCATCGAAATGGGGATCGGACGCCGAACGGGCTGCGGTGCCGCGAATCCGACGGTAATACGCCGTCCATGCTTTCGGTCGCAGCGCTGGGTTCGGGCATGAAAAGGCTGTGTCACGGGCCCAATTCCCGAAAATGGCGATCCCGCGACGGATTCGCGTCCCGCTGTTAACAATGTTGCCGTTGTAGCTGACTGGGCGTCGTCGAACGTGAACCCGGGAACGTCGTTCGCGTTGACGGAACCCTGACGAGGTCCTAATGTATCAGGTGAAATATCACGGTGTCACTGTCGACGCCTCATCCAGAGACAGGACCTCCTTCATGAGGAATCACCCCGCGATCTCAGCCACCGACACGAGCTCTGTGGGCAGCCATGCGCCGAAACACGAACACGGAGCTCATGCGCACTCCCGCACTGCCAGCGGACATGCCGACCACGCCCACGACGACCAGCGCCACGAGAACCACGGCCACGGTGACCACAGCCCCGGTCACGGCCATCCTCACGGCGACCACGATGACCAGCGCCACGACGACCACAGCCCCGGTCATGGGCACGGCCACGGACACGGCGACCACGATGACCACGACCACGGACACGGCGCCCTGGCCAAGCTCAAGCACATCTTCGTTCCGCACTCACACGACGCCAACGAGGCGATCCAATCGGCTCAGGAATCGAGCGGCCAAGGCATTCGCGCGGCATGGATCGGCCTCGCGGGAATGATGACCACGGCGATCCTGCAGATCTTCATCGTCGCGATATCCGGCTCGATCGCCCTTCTCGCCGACACCCTGCACAACCTCGGACACGCCATGACCACCATTCCGCTGGTCATCGCCTTCAGGATCGGACAACGCGCCGCCAGCAAGCGCTACAGCTACGGCTACCGACGCGCAGAAGATCTTGTCGGGGTGCTGATTTCGCTGGTCATCGCCGCATCGGCCGCCCTGATCATCTACGAATCGATCGATGCGTTGATCAACCCACGACCTCTGACGAACCTGGGTTGGGTCTTCGCCGCCGGCCTCGTCGGCGCCCTCGGCAACGAGGTCGTCGCGGTCTACCGGATCCGTACCGGCCGCAAGATCGGCTCAGCAGCGTTGATCGCCGAAGGTCAGCATGCCCGCGCCGACGGATTGACCTCCATCGCCGTGGTCGTGGGCGTCATCGGTGTCTGGTTCGGATTCGAACGCCTCGATGCCATCATCGGGCTGTTCATCGCAGCGGCCATCCTGTGGATCCTGTTCAACTCCATGCGCACCATCTGCCGCCGACTGATGGACGGGGTCGACCCGGGCGTCATCGAAAGCATGACGACGACCGTGGCCGCCGTCGACGGCGTGGTCGACGTCGATCGTGTCCGAGCTCGCTGGAGCGGTCACCGGATGGAGGCCGACGCCAATGTCGTTGTCTCCAAGGGACTGAGCGTGGTGGACGGCCATCACATCGCCGAACAGGTCCAACACCAGCTGCTGCACACCACGCCGCACCTGGAAGAGGTCGTCGTCCACCTCCACCCGGACCTGAGCGCCGGCGAACTCGACGAGCTGCACGAGCTGTCCGGACACCATGCCAGCGCCGAAGCGCGCAGCCGCTATCTGGCGAAAACCCGCAGGTAACCGGCGCAACCCGCGGCGGCCCAACCCATCTCCAGGCGCACCGGCCGACCCCTGCCGCGGACACCGACCACCACTGAGCACTATGCACACATTTGGAGGCAAAGACCATGTCTGGTGACACTACGAGCGGCGAGCACGACTTCGTCGTACGGGAGTTGACCATCGACGACCTGCCCGAAGCTCGCGCACTGATGTTGCGGTCGGTAGTCGAGGACTTCGGGGATGAATACGATCCCCGCGTCCACGCCGACATCGACGACATGATCGGCTGGTATCTCGAACCCGAGGGCCCATTCATGCTGGTCGTGGCAGATCGCGCGACGGGGGAACTGCTCGCCACCGGCGGCATCCGCGGGGGAGCGCTGAAGGAAGGACTGAGCCCGCAGAACCTCGTCGAGCGGTATCGGGACGGCCACACCGGCCAACTGGTTCGCGTCTACGTCCTTCGCGAACACCGCCGGCGCGGCATCGCACGTATCGTCGTCGACGCCGTCCTCGAACGCGTTGCGCAGGAAGGCATTTACGCGACGATCGCGCTGCACACCTTTCGGCATTCACCAGGGGCAATCCCATTCTGGCTCTCCATGGGCGCCCGGATCATCGAAGACGACACCACCGGGATATCTCGCGCGATCTTCCTCGAAATCCCGGTCGACGACGCAACCGCAGCCCACTGCTGCAAGTCCACCGCATACAGCCAGTCCAGCATCTGAAATTTTCGTATCCACCCGAGAAAGTCCGTATCCAACCGAGAAGGCAGGCGAACACATGACCAAGCGACGTGACCTCTTCATCTTCGTACCCGAAACCGGCAAGGCCGAGCAGGCCCAGGCCTACCTCGGCGAGTGGCTTCGTTCACTCGACGGCCACCCCGGATATCTCGGTGGCTCCGTGCTCAAGGAAGTCGCGAACGAACTGCTCCCCGACACCCTGGTCCTCGTGCTCGAGTTCGAGTCCACCGAGGCGGCGCGCGCACTGTGGCCCAAGATCGAGAACACCGTCAACCCGCTGTACCCGGACGACAAGTCCGACAAGTCACCCGACCAGGGCACCGCCTTCTTCGACGGAACCAAGCAGGCCGTGGCCGCCGGTGGACCGCTGCCACTCAAATTCACCCGAGGCAACGGGCTGCTCGCGCGAATGCTGCACATTCACGCCGCCGAGGTCGACGAGTTCGCCACCGCCGCCACCGCCGCCGTCTGACCTCGACTCTTCGACGTCCGACTCACAGATCCAGGAGAAAACCACCATGGAGACGACCGGCATACTGTGGCACCCGCAGACGCACATGCCCACCGCTCCGCAAGAGCGTCTGGTGATTACGGCCGGCGACGGCGCATGGGTGACTACCGAGGACGGCCAGCGGTTGCTCGATCTGCCGGCCGGCCTCTGGTACGCCAACGTCGGCCACGGACGCGCACGCATCGCGGACGCGGCAGCGGCACAGATCCGCACACTCGAGACGTACCACCTGTTCGGGGCACACGCCAACAAGCCCGCCCTCGAGCTCGCCGAACGGGTGTCCGCGCTGCTCCCCATCGACGACGCCTCGATCTTCTTCACCTCCGGCGGCTCGGATTCCGTCGACACCGCCTGCAAGCTGGCCCGCCGATACTGGAACGTCCTCGGCAAGGACACCAAGAAGACCATCCTCAGCCGGCGCGGCGGCTACCACGGTCTTCACGGCTTCGGCACCTCCATCGCCGGCCTCGACTTCAACCGCGAGGGATACGGCACCGCCTCACTGATTCCCGACACCGCCCGGGTCCCGCAAACAGACCTCGCCGGCACGGCCGAGGTCATCGATCGACTCGGGCCCGAGAACATCGCCGCGATCATCGTCGAACCCGTCATCGGCACCGGCGGAGTCGTACCACCACCCGAGGGCTACCTACCCGGCCTCGCCGCCCTGGCGAAAAACCACGACATCCTGCTCATCGCCGACGAGGTGATCACCGGATTCGGCCGGACAGGGCACTGGTTCGGCTGCACCCGGTGGGGCATCGAACCGGACATCATCACCATGGCCAAGGGCATCACCTCGGGATATCTCCCGCTCGGTGTGGTCGGCATCGCACCCAGGGTCGCCGAGCCGTTCTTCATCGGCGCCGACGCGCCCATCTTCCGCCACGGCCTCACCTACTCAGGCCACGCCACCGCGTGCGCGGTGGCATCAGCCAACCTCGACATCATCGAGGAAGAAGACCTCGTTCGCAGAGCCGCGGACCTGGAACCCGTGCTCGCACAGGCCCTGACACCACTGACCCGATCACCCTTCGTCGCCGAGGTCCGCGCCATCGGCCTGATGGCCGGAATCCAGTTACATCCCGACATCGACGGAAACGAAGTGGTGCGCGACTGCCGGCGAGAAGGTGTCCTGACCCGGCTCCTGGCCGACAACACGCTGCATGTCTGCCCACCGTTCGTCATCACCAAAGAGGAGATCGAATTCGCGATGTCGGTGATCGGCGACCAACTCTCCGCGCTCGAAGACAAGGCGGCCTGACATGACCAGCATCGACGCGGCCACCAAACCCGCACTGGTCTCAGCTCTGGCGATCCCCACCGGATTTCTCGCCGGAACCCGAACACGGCAACCTCTTCGAGGTGATCGACCCCGCCACCGAACGGATCGTCGCCACCGCACCGGACTGCTCGGTCGCCGACGCTCGTCTGGCCCTCACGGCAGCACACGAGGCGGGCGACACCTGGGCGCGGTTCCCGTTGCGCGCCCGCGCCGGCATCCTGCACCGCCTGTTCGCACTTGTCCACGAACACCGCGAACGCCTGGCGGTGACGATCTCCCTCGAGGTCGGCAAGACGCTGGCCGAAGCGCGCGGTGAGGTGGACTACGCCGCGGACTACATCCGCTGGTACGCCGAGGAAGCGGTCCGGCCCGCCGGTCGAAGCACCCCGTCACCGGACGGCCGGTCCCATATCGTCACCGTCGCCGAACCTCTCGGCCCGTGCCTGCTGATCACCCCGTGGAATGTGCCATTGGCGATGGCGACGAGGAAACTCGCTCCCGCACTCGCCGCGGGCTGCACCGCCATCCTCAAACCCTCCGAATTGACACCACTGTCCTCCCTGATCTTGGCCGAACTCGCGCTCGAGGCCGGGCTGCCTCCCGGTGTGTTGTCGGTCCTGCCCACGACGGAAGCGGCGCCCGTGTGCGCCGCCCTCATGGCGGACGACAGACTGCGGAAGGTGTCCTTCACCGGCTCGACCGCCGTGGGGCGAATCCTGCTCGAACAGGGCGGCCGACGCGTCCTGCGGATGTCGATGGAGCTGGGCGGCAACGCCCCCTTCCTCGTGTTCGACGATGCCGACCTCGACACCGCCGTCGAGGAGGCCATGATCGCCAAAATGCGGATGGGCGGTCAGTCCTGCGTCGCGGCGAACCGCTTCCTGGTCCAGGACGGGGTCGCCGACCAGTTCGCCGACGCGCTCGCGGCGCGGGTAAACGCCATGCGCGTCGGTCCCCCGGGCACCGAGGGAGTCGACTTGGGGCCGCTCGTGTCCGCACCGGCAGTGGCCAAAGCCCGCCGTCTGGTCGAGGACGCCCTGGCTCGGGGCGCCTCACTGCGGGCGCAGGCAAAGGTCCCCGACGGCCCTGGTTTCTATTATCCGCCAACCGTTCTCGACAACGCGGATCGCGGCGCCCTGATCTGCCGTGAAGAGGTCTTCGGCCCCGTCGCGGCCATCTCACGATTCAGGACCGAGGACGAGGCCCTCGCCCTGGCCAACGACACGGAGTACGGGCTGGCGGCATACCTGGTGACCCGGGATCTGGGACGGGCAAGCAGCGTCGCCGGGCGGCTACAGGCCGGGATGATCGGCATCAACCGGGGTCTCGTCTCCAACGTCGCGGCGCCATTCGGCGGCATCAAACAATCAGGGCTCGGCAGAGAAGGCGGCGCCGAGGGCCTTCTCGAGTACCAACAGACGAAATACCTGGCCGTACCGCCGCTGTACAGCTGAGCTCCGCCACAAGCGCTACTCCACCGGAAAGTTTCGCAGTCCCCAAGCTTGGCGGCCCGGTCACCGCGTCACGTGGGGACTGCGCTCGTCATGCCGGTGTCCGGGTCTCCGGTGCCCACTCCTGCAGATTCCGTCCGGGGGCGAGGAACTCCACATCCCGGTCCGTCGATCCCTCGATGATCTGATCGGCGACGACATCGCCCATGACCGGCGCGAATTTGAATCCAGCCCCGGAGAAGCCACACGCCACCACGATCTGTTCCGTGCCCGGAACCGCTCCGACCATCGGCTGACCGTCCGTGGTGTACCCCTCCATGTTGACCGTCGTCGTGATCGGATCCGGATGGAGCCCGGGAAAATACTCTTCGACCACATCCCGGAAGTAGCGAACAATGCTGTGGCCCACAGTCAATGCCGGATTCTCGGTGTCATAGACGATGGGATGACCGCTGGTATAGATGCCGACCTTGACCGTAGCCCCATCGATGGTGGGAAAGCCGTACGCGCGGATGTCACCCACTCGTTCGAACACCGGAAACCTCGACGACCGATAGGCGTCGACGTCGCGGGGCAGGTACCACGCCTGCACGAGCCGTCTCGGCAATACCGTCGCCGCGGCTGCCGGCAGCAGGTCCCGCGCCCACGGGCCCGGCGCAACCACCACACGGCTGTAGCGGCGGACACCCTCGGCAGTTCGCACCGTTACACCGGCACCGTCCGGCTCGACGCCCAACACCCGGGTGTAATCGGAGACCGTCGCCCCGAGAGCCCGTGCGCGGTCCACGGCGGTGACGACACTGAGTTCGGGTCGGAGGAAACCCCCGAAGGGATCGGTGATCGCGGCGTCGGTCGGCCGTACCAGGTGTTGGGGGTACCGTCTGGCGAGCTCCGTGCTGTCGAGCAGCTCGTGTTCGAGCCCCGCCGCCATTGCCGACTGATGGGCGAGAATCAGTGCGTCGCTGTCGTTCGGCCCGAGAATGAGACCGCCCGTGATCTCGAGCAGCCCGCGCCCGGTGGTGTGCTCGAGTTCCCTCCACAGACCGAGTGCGTCGAGCGCCAGGGGAGTGCATTGATGAACACGTTGGCTCTGCGCCGAGAACCGCCGGGTCTGGCCGGCCGAGGCGCCGCGGTCGTGACCGACCCCGAAACGCTCGTATCCGTGGACCCGGACGCCACGCTCGGCCAGGCGCCACAACGCCATGGACCCGATCGCACCGAGTCCAACGATGGCGACCTCGGCGTCATCTTTCGAAGGCTGTGTCATGGAGCTACTTTCGGTGTGGGGAGTCGGTGGGGGAGTCCGCCGCAGCTAGCGGCGGCGCTCTGATAGCGATGTCCGCGGCTGACCCGCGGACCCGGCTGTACATGTCACGCACATTCCACCCTGCATTCTGATATTTTACTAGAAACATCACAAGGGCGTGGAATGGACGGAGAGACGACCGTGACGACAAGCCGGGACACGGAGCTGGTCTCGTTGCGCCGCGCGCTGCACGCCCACCCCGAACTGGGATTCTGCGAGATAGAAACCGCAGCGCGCATCATCGACGAACTCGCCACGGCGGTCGACACACTCGAATTCGGCAGCACGGTCTGCGCCGTCGCAGAACTCGCCGGCCTCCCACCCGCCGAGGAACTCGACCATGCACGCCGCCGCGCCCTCGAGGCGGGCATCGAGCCCGAACTGGTGGAACGCCTCGGCCACGGCAACACCGGCGTCGTCGCGAGCGTGCGGGGACGCAGGCCCGGACCGGTCATCGCGCTGCGATGCGACATGGACGGACTTCCCATCACCGAGTCCGAGGACGCCGCTCACCCGCCGTTTCGCGGCGGCTTCGCCTCGGAGGTCTCGGGCATCATGCACGCCTGCGGGCACGACGGCCACGTAGCCATCGGCGTGACGCTGGCGAAACGCCTCGCTGAAGACCGGAACTTCGCCGGCGAGCTCAGGGTGATCTTTCAGCCCGCAGAAGAGGGCGTGCGTGGGGCGCGAGCGATGGTGGCCGCGGGCGCCGCACGCGGCGTCGACGTCATGCTGGGGCTCCACCTCGGGATCGGTCTCGACGTGGGAACCGTCGCGAGTAGCACCTCAGGGGTGATGGCCACCGAGAAGTGGAAGATCGAATTGACGGGGGCCCCCGCACATGCCGCCCTCGCCCCGAGCGAGGGACGCAACGCGCTGTTGGGCGCCGCGACGATCGCCCTCGGATTGCACGCGCTACCGCCGTTCGCGCAGGCAACCACCCGTGTCAACGTCGGCAAAATGACGGCCGGCACCTCGGCCAACATCATCGCCGACAGCGCAGAAATACACTGCGAACTTCGTGCCGACGACACCGACGTCTTCGCGGAGTTGACCTCACGGGCCCGTGACGTCGTCCTCGGCGCCGCCGGCATGTACGGGCTCGGCGCACGGATTGATGTGATCGGCAGCGCGGAGGTTGCCGTCTGCGACTCGGAAATTGCCCGGGCCCTGGACCGATGCGCACACACCGTGGACGACATCACGAACGCTCTACCGACCGCCCCGATGTCCGCGAGCGACGACGTCACCCTCTTCATGGCCGACGTGCAGCGCCGCGGCGGGAAAGCCACCTTCGTCCTCGTGGGTGCGAGTAGCCCGGCCCCGCATCACCATCCTCGATTCGACATCGATGAAAGGTCGCTGCCGATCGCGGCCGACTGGCTGGAACAGTTCATCCGCACACAGGACTACCATCGATGATATTTCACGGTCTGTCCCACGACCCCGTGGAGCAGGCAGGGCCGACGACGAAGGAGTTCGAGACAGTGGAGATCAGCGGCGGGGCGCGGGTTGGCTCTGCCACCGGCGCCAGTGCAACGGAAAACGCATATCGGCATATCAAGCGCCTCATTTTGACCAGCGAACTCGCCCCCGGAACCGAGCTACGCGAGGCCACACTCTCCGAATCGACAGGCTTCGGACGCAGTCCCGTGCGCGAGTCGCTACGGCGGCTGGTACAGGAAGGCTTCGTAGACGTCCGCGCTCGCCAGGGCTATCGGGTGTCGGTAGTGACCATGGCGAGCGTCAGAGACCTGTTCGAGATGCGGCTCCTCCTCGAACCGGCGGTCGTCGAGCTCGCGGCAGAGCGAGCGCCGATGGCCGAACTGGAGGCACTGCACTCACTCGCTCACCAAACCTACGTCAGCGGAGACATCCATAGCTACGAGAAATTTCTCGAAGACAACCGCGAGTTCCATGTCCGGATCGCCCAGGCGTCCGGCAACGAAATCTTCACCCGAACCCTCAGAACGTTATTGGAGGAAATGCAGCGGCTGTTCTTCATCAGCCTCGACGGGAGCGACTCCGTTTCAGAACAGATGCACGAACACCACGACCTCCATGATGCACTGCTGGCCCGTGACGGAACACGGGCGCGCGAGATCATGATCGCGCAGATCGAGGCCAGCCGGGAACGCGTTATGGAGGGGCTGGTGGGCGCCGCCCAGCGGCCGCGCCGTGCAGCAACAGGGGTCGTTCTGTCGAGCAGTTCGTCCTCAAAGCGAGGTTACTAGCGGGCAGCGACTCACGGAACGTTGCATCTCTCCCGTGGCCTACGGTCTGACGGCCAGTTGAAGCGTCGCGGCAGATCGCATTGCTGCGTACCAACGACCTTTCCATCGGGAAACTGCATCCTCCCACGAAATTTCGGGTGCAACTATCGCGGAATCACGTGTCCAGCCGCGTATGGGTCGCTGTTCCGAACGTGCCGGCGAAGGGGATCAGTAGCAGTACCAGCATCACCGTGAGCAGCACGATGACGGCCTCGTAGCGGTCGCTTCGGCGCATCAGGCGGTTGCGGCTCCACAGTCCGAGCCGCCACCACCGGATCGGTGTGGGTACCGGTGCCGGTTCCGCGGGGCGCATTGGTCACCTCCAGCAGGGTTCCGCTTGTCCTCCTTCGATTGTGCGACGGAACCCGAGGCGGTGTTCTCGCACGTTGTCCGGAAGGCCGTGGAACGCCGACGGAGGTGTTCTAGGCGGAGTGCTTCTGGATGTATTCCTCGACTGCCTCGCGCATGAGTTCGCTGGGCTTGCGGTGCTGACGCTGCGCGAGTTCGTCGAGTTTGTTGCTCAGCGGCAGTGGAAGCCGGACTTGGCGTTTGGGGGAGGCACCGCTGATGCCCGCGTCCTGCGCCAGGGACGGGCGGCCGGCGCCAACCCTCTCGAGTAGGGCCTTACCGGCGGCGGCGGCGTCCGCGCCGCGCTTGGCGGTGGCTGAGTCCTTCGGCAGCGTCATGTCGTGCTCGGCCCACTCAGCGAGCTCGTCGTAATCGGTATTCTTATCGTTGCTGTTCATTGGTATGTCACCTCTTTTGGGTGGTGGTGCTGGGCGATCTGTTCGGATACCACTGGGTGGGTGGTGCATCGGGTTGCGGTGCCGGGTTCCTTCGCCCCCGGCGCCTGACGGATCAGGGACGGTCCCTCATGCGAGCGAGGTGCTTTTCCCGCGCCTCCATCACGTGGAAGACCACCATGCCTCGCGGTGGAACGATCTCCACCATGACCTCGAGCAGCGGCCCACCCAGTGTCCGCGGGGGACCGATGAACAGCCAAGGCTTCGCGTGACCGGGGACGCGGGGCTCGTCGAACTCCTGCTCGACGTAGAGGGCGTTCTCGATCGCATGCAACGCGTCCTCGTGGTCGATCCCGTGCTTGTCCGCGCTGTTCGCCCATTCGACTGCCACACGAATACTGTACTACAAAATCGATGGTTTCTGTAGTACAATATCCCGGTCGGGTGATCATCGACGACCGCCAGCGTTGGTTGTTTATCCAGACGGCCAAGAATCCTGACGCAAAGCCGGGAGGATCGGCAAGCCGACTGCTCGTTGTGTCGGGTCAGCCGCACTCCACAGCGGGGAACGACCTGATACGGAATCAGGCTTGTCAAGGAGGCAAGGCGAAGCGGCGTCCATGACCGTCGTCGTGGACGCCGCTTCCTGTTGACTGGAAGGGTCCGCGGGTTGTGACGAGCGTGTCGGCATCGACGCGTTGTCAGTCTGACCCGATATCGAACAGTGTGCGGACAGTGGGGAATCCGGGCGGACGGGTTCTTCTCTCGCATCGTGGTGATCGCCGATCAGTGCGCAGCGTCGGTCCAGCGCAAGCTGGATCTCCGAACGTTGTGGCGATTGCTGGGCTGCTCTTGACAGCGACTCTCGGTAAGCGAAGACTTACCGTTCGTAGGTACTTACCAAGCTGGAGACGAATGGGGTGCGCTCGCTGATCGGACGAGGCGCACGATTCTCGAGCGTCTGGCCGAGGGTCCGTGTGCGGTCGGTGAGCTGGCCCGGGAGCTGCCGATCAGCCGGCCTGCGGTTTCGCAGCACCTGAAGGTGCTCAAGGACGCCGGGCTGGTGGGTGATCGGGCGGTCGGCACGCGCCGCATTTATCACCTCGACCCGGCCGGGATCAGCGTGCTGCGCTCGCAGCTCGACCGGTTCTGGGCACAGGCCCTGACCGCGTACAAGGACGCGGTCGAACAACCCGCAGGAGAGGTCATGACACAGACACATGCCGAGTCGGTGCACAAGCAGGTCGTGGTGAACGCAGGTGTGGAGCGAGCGTTCTCGCTGTTTATCGAGCGATTCGATGCGATCAAGCCGCGTGAGCACAACATCATGGCGGTCCCGATCGCCGAGACCGTGTTCGAACCGAGGGTGGGCGGCAACATCTACGACCGCGGTGTGGACGGCACCGAATGCCGGTGGGCGCGGGTGCTGGCCTATGAGCCGCCGAGCCGGGTGGTGTTCAGTTGGGACATCAACGGGCACTGGCAGATCGAGACCGACCCGGCCAAGACCAGCGAGGTGGAGGTCCGGTTCATCGCCGAATCCGCCGATCGCACCCGGGTCGAGGTCGAGCACCGCAACCTCGAGCGCCACGGCCCGGGTTGGGAAGCGGTCCGCGACGGTGTCGAACACGACGCCGGGTGGCCGCTCTACCTGCAGCGCTACCGTGGCGCCGTCGACAGTGAGCAGCACTGATGGCACCGATCACGACCAGCATCGACGTCGACCGCCCACCGAGGCAGGTGTTCGCCTGTCGTCACCGACCCGACCCGCTTCGCCGAGTGGCAGAAGGGCGTCGTCAGCGGCCACATGGACGGTGACGGGACCTCGCAGGTCGGCGAGAAATGCCTCACCACGCGCCGCATCGGGTTCGCCGAGCGTCCGGTCACGTCCGAACTCACGCACATCGACCCGCCGAGAACATGGGGTGTGCACGGTGTCGACGGCCCGATCCGTGCCGTGGTGAATGTGTCCGTCGATCCGCTCGATTCCGGACACCGCTCCCGGGTGACGATCGCCGTCGACTTCGAAGGCCACGGGATCGGGAAAGTTCTCGTGCCACTCGCTGTGCGCCCCCAGGCCCGTAAGGAGATGCCGAGCAATCTGGCCGCACTCCAGCAGCGTCTGGAAGCATCACCGGCACAGCCGAACTAGGCGGGGTACATCCTCGCCACCCGGGATGGGGCTGCTCATCCTTTCGGCGCACGCTGCGTGCTCGTGCGGATGGGTTTGGGGTGGGTTTCGTACATGCGGGCGGCGACGACGAGGGCGCAGGCGCCGCTGACGGCGGCGGCCGCCCAGACGGCGGCGTGCATGCCCATCAGGTCGGCGACGATGCCG
>NZ_WXYH01000389.1:2997-3422 GCF_009872365.1 Rhodococcus sp. T7 | reverse complement strand
AAGTGGGACCAACCGATCACGGTCGCTCTGGGCGCCCCGCAGCACGGGGTGGCCGGGTTCGTCCGCACCCACCGTCAAGCCGCCCAGGCCACGGTTGTGGCACGCGCCTCGAACGTGCCCGGTCCCCGGGTGGTTCCCATCGGGTTGGTCGGTGCCGTGGCGCTGATGTGTGAGGATCTCGACTCCGCTCGCAGGTGGGTACGCGATGTGCTCGGCCCGCTGGCGGTCGACGACTCCACCGCAGCACTGCTCCGTCAAACGCTCCGGACTTTCTTCTCGACCGGGGGAAGCTATACCGCAGCCGCCGCCGCATTGACCATGCACAAGAACACGGTCATCTACCGGATACACAAGATCGAGGAGTTGCTCGGGAAGAACGTCCGGGAGGGCCGCCTGGAACTCGAGAACGCGCTGGCACTGTGTCA
>NZ_WXYH01000389.1:2534-2987 GCF_009872365.1 Rhodococcus sp. T7 | reverse complement strand
CCTGGGGCCTGTTCCCGCTGCTGTTCGCCACCGCCGACCTGGGCGCCGGCCAGATCGGGCTGCTGTTCGCCCTCTACCCCGGCGTGTGGGGCGCCGGCCAGTTGGTCACCGGCGCCCTGTCCGACCGCATCGGCCGCAAACACCTGATCACCGCCGGCATGGCCCTGCAAGCTGCCGCCCTCGCCCTGATCGCCGCCTCAGACGCCTTCCTCGGGTGGGCCGCAGGCACTGTGCTGCTCGGAGCCGGCACCGCCATGGTCTACCCCACCCTGCTCGCCGTGATCGGCGACGTCGCGCACCCGGCCTGGCGCGGCCGCGCCGTCGGGATCTACCGGGTCTGGCGCGACAGCGGCTACGCCGTCGGCGCCATCGCCGGCGGCATCGTCGCCGACCTGATGGGCATGCACGCCGCCGTCTGGGCGGCCGCCGCCGTCAGCGGCGCCTGCGCCCTCG
>NZ_WXYH01000389.1:2060-2524 GCF_009872365.1 Rhodococcus sp. T7 | reverse complement strand
AGACTGTTGGCGAACCTGACGGCGGTCACCTACCCCCTTGGGCTGATGACCTGGCCGCTCGCATGGTCCGGCACTCTGTTGCCCAACGGTAAAGGCGTGTGGTTCTCGACCTTTCCCGCGCTGTCGAGTTTGGCGGCGGGCGCTGTGTGGCGGGCGCGGTGGGCGTTCGTCCAACTGGCCGTGGTCACGCTCGGGGCGCAGCTCATCAACTACACCGTTCGAACACCGGACGTGAGAAGTCCTTTCATTCCGGACATTGCGTTCGGGATCGGGGTCAACCTGTTGTTCGTCGGTGCAGCGGTAGTGGCCGCGAGAACAGGTCAGGTTCATGACGCCACGAGAGCGGACACGTTTTCCGCCGCGGCCAGCGCAGCGTCCCTGCAAGCACGGACCGTCGAGCGGCAACGCTTCGATGCGTTGACCCATGACAGCGTGATGTCGACGCTGCTGGCGGCGTCGCGGAT
>NZ_WXYH01000389.1:1559-2050 GCF_009872365.1 Rhodococcus sp. T7 | reverse complement strand
AGGCCGACACCCGGGATGAACACCGTCGCCAGCGTCGTGCCGACCCCGATACCGACGACGGTGCCGATGACTGCACCTCCCGCGGCACCGAGGACGGCGGCCGGTGCGCCGACCGCCAGCGCGCCAGCTGCACCACCAACCACGACTCCGGTCACCGTGCCCGCCGCGAGCCGGTCGGCCTGCTTCGTCGGCACACCGAGCGAAGTGACGAGGTTTCCGCCATCGGCCTGCAATGCGGACAGTGTGTTGTTGACCTGCTGGGCTTCCCGCTCCGGAATGACATCAGGCCGATCCAGCAGCGCATTGCCGATCAGAATCTTGTTCGGCGGGGCCTGAATCGGAGCGATACCCGGTCGCTGCACCATCGGCGGCCGCGGCGGCGCAGCCGGGGCAGGCACGGGCACAGTTTGCTCAGGCTGCGCATAGGCCGGCCCGGTGTACTGCGGCTCCACATACACCGGCTGGGTGTACTGCGGCTCCACATACGTCGG
>NZ_WXYH01000389.1:1044-1549 GCF_009872365.1 Rhodococcus sp. T7 | reverse complement strand
GTGTCGTCGTACGCCGCCGCGCTCGAACTCGAGAATCGCGGGCAGGCACTGCTCACTCGCGGCGACGACATGCCCGAAGCCCTGGCCGCGTTCAAGGAAAAGCGCAGCCCCCAGTTCACGGGACGGTGATCCAGATGACGCAGACGGATACGCGGGAGAATACGGCGGTGCTGAACAATTACGCGCCGCCGCAGCTGGAGACCCTCACCCTCGAGGTGCTGGAGGGCAAGATCGTCGTCCTCACGATCAATCGGCCCGACCGGATGAACTCGATGGTCGTGAAGATGTTCGAGGAGTTCAACACCGTCGCATACGCCCTGCGCGACACGGACGCGCGGGCGCTGATCATCCGCGGTGCGGGCGATCGCGTGTTCTGCGCGGGCTTCGACCTCGACGAGATCAGCGTGATCACCGAAATGGGTGTGCGTGAGTTCCTCAGGTTCCAGGAGACCGCGACCGGTGGCCTGGCGGCGCTGCACCACCTGCCGTTCCCGGTGATCGCCGC
>NZ_WXYH01000389.1:525-1034 GCF_009872365.1 Rhodococcus sp. T7 | reverse complement strand
GACGGCATCAACACGCAGGGTTCCGAGGAGGGCATGGTCCCGATCGAGATCGACGGTCCCCGCCACAAACAGTTCCGTGCACTCCTCGACCCGCACTTCGCACCCAAGAAGGTCGCGCTACTGGAAGACGGCCTGCGCGACTGGGCCAACCGACTCATCGACGACTGGATCGAGGACGGCACGTGCGACTTCGTCGACGGCTTCGCCCTCCCCTTCCCCGGCGTCACCGTCCTGACCATCATGGGCTGGCCGTTGGAAGACCTGCACACCATGAACGCCTGGGTATCGACCCTGCTGCACGGCGTCGTCGGAGGCACCCAGGACGAGACGAATGCCGCACGCGGCAAGGCCCACGGTGAGATTCGCCAGTACATGCTCGACCTGATCGCCGCACGCCGTACCGCGCCTCACCGGGACGACGTCACCTCCGCCGCTCTGGACGCCGAGATCGACGGCAAGAAACTCACCGACCTGGAACTGTTCGACATGTTCCTGCTCATGATGCTGGC
>NZ_WXYH01000389.1:0-515 GCF_009872365.1 Rhodococcus sp. T7 | reverse complement strand
AACGTCGAACCGGTCAACATTCTCCGCAAACACGGCTACGACCTGCACGCATCCGGACTCAGCGGCCAGTACAACGCCCCCGCGAAACAGCGCGGCGGTGTCTTCGGCACGGCCCGGAAAATGATCCGCTGCTTGAAGATGCAGTCCATCCGGCCATGGGTGTCGACCGACGGACAGGGGCCACGGATACCGCATTTCGATCCCCGCGAGTTCGTCCGCTCCACCGACACCATCTACCTGCTCTCCCGTGAAGGCAACGGCTCGGCCGGCCCGCTGGTGACCGCGCTGACCGTCGCGATCTGCGAGGCCGCCGAGGAACTGGCCACCCGGTCGAAAGGTGGGCGGCTACCGGTACCCCTGCTCGCCGCCTTGGACGAAGCAGCGAACGTGGTCCGCTGGACCCAGCTGCCGAAGCTCTACAGCCACTACGGCTCCCGCGGAATCGTGATCATGACCATCCTGCAGAGCTACGCCCAGGGCACCGAAGTGTGGGGCAACAAGGGCATGGGAATGCT
>NZ_WXYH01000039.1:0-20008 GCF_009872365.1 Rhodococcus sp. T7 | reverse complement strand
CGCCGACAACACCAGGCCCGCACCTCCCACTACCGACGCCGCGGCCACCTCCCATAAGTGCCGTTGCAGTACTAGGAGCCCGACCCGGACGCCGACAGAGGCCGCGGCGGCATCGACGGAATCGAAGACGCCTGCCGGTGGGCGGATCATCCACGCGTCGAGATCGCCTGTTACCCCGGGTGATCCGGGGCCGGGGGCGAGTTCGTGATGCGACTGTCGCATTCGGGGCGGGCCTGTCACGTGGTGTTCGGTACCCAGGCGCAGGAGGCGTTCTTCGAGGGACATGTGCGGGCCTTCGAGTGGTTCGGCGGGGTGCCTCACCGAGTCCGCTATGACAACCTGAAACCCACTGTGGTGCGGGTGATTCGGGGCCGTTACCGGGTCGAGTCGGACCGATTCGTTGCCCTGCGCAGCCACTACGGTTTCGATTCGTTCTTCTTCCATCCCGGGCCAGAAGGGTGCCCACGAGAAGGGCGGTGTCGAGGGCGAAATCGGCCGATTCCGGCGCCGGCACCTGGTGCCGGCGCCGAAGGTGGCGTCGTTGACCGAACTCAACGAGAACGTCGCCGCCGCAGACCTGACCGACGACACCCGGGTTATCGGGGGCCGACCGGTCACGGTGGCGGCCGCGTTCGCCGACGAGCAACCGTTGCTGGTGCAAGTTGAGTTCGGTGTCGACCTTGCTCGCGGTGTCAATGGGCTTCTCCTATGTTTCGGTGGTTTGGAGAGTCCTGACACGAAATAGTGAAGGTGGTGATTCTCAGCACCGGACTCACTCGGTTCCTTCTGCGTTCTCGACGGTGGCAACGATGACGAGGTTCCGAGGGGTCAGGCTCATCGGCGACGACCGTGCCGCGGAGGAAAGCCAGCCGCTCACCGCAGTGGTCCGATCACCGACCCGCCCACACGGGTGCCCGTTTGGCGACGAACGCGCGCCCACCTTCCTTGGCGTCGTCGCTCGCGAACACGACGCGGGCCGCGGCGAGGTTGGCGTCCCACGCCTCCTGCGACCAGCCGGAGGCAGCCTTCGAACTCTCGAACATGGCCGTTTTGGACTGCCTGACCGCGAGTGGCGCATTGGCGGCGATCGTCGCAGCCAACTCGAGTGCGGTCTCCACGGCGGCGCCTTCGGGCGCGATTTTGTTGACCAGACCGAGTTCGTATGCGCGTGCAGCGGAGATCGGCTGTCCGGTGAGCGCGATCTCGGCGGCGACCTTGGGTGGCACCTGGTTCTGTATTCTCAGTACCCCGCCCGCGGCGGCCATCAGGCCGCGCCGTACCTCGGGCAGGCCGAGCGACGCCGTTTCGTCGATGACCGCCAGGTCTGCGGACAGCACGATCTCGGTGCCACCTCCGAGGGCGAACCCGTTGACGGCGGCGATCACCGGCTTCGGAATCCAGTGCCGCACGATGCCGGCGAAATCCCAATCGCGGTGTGCCTTGTCGTAGATGTTGCGTCCGGCAGCGACTTCCGCAAGGTCCGCTCCCGCGCAGAATCCGCGTCCGGCGCCGGTGATGACGACGACACGGACATCGGGGTCGTGTGCCGCATTCTCGAGTGCGGCTCCGGCCGCGACCGACAGTTCCCGATTGACGGCGTTGAGCACGTTCGGACGATTCAATGTGATGATCGCGACGTGGTTGTTCACTTCGTACAGTGCTGCAGGTTCGGCTGTTTCGAGCTCGTTCGTCATGAGGAGTTCTCTCTGTGGATGCCTCTCGAGCCGTCAGTCGGAGAAAATGACGTGCTCTTCGGCGTAGAAGATCGCAGAGTTCTGCAGATCGATGAAGTGGTGCTCGTCGGATAGGAGCGCGCGTCCCGCCGCGCGCCCTTCGGGTGTCGAACCTGCGGCGACGATGTCGTCGATGCTGTCCCACCAGAGTTCGGCGACACCTTCGTACGGTTCGACGGTGCACCCGCGTGCGTCCACGGCAGCCGACAGGGGTGGATCGTCGATGGTGTGGCTCTGGGTGTAGCGACGGATACGGAGGGCGGATCCGTGGATACGCACCAGTTCCGCGTGTTCACCGAGCCAGTATCTGCGGAATTCCTCGCCCGACAGTCCGGGGCGCCGACGGAGGCAGAACACGATCTTGATCATTTCGCGGCACTTTCGTCGTGAGGTGGTCGGGTCAGTTTTCGTCGGAGATCCGAACGACCAGCTTCCCGTCGTGGTCTCCCCGGAACAGCCGTTCCATGGCTGCCGGCGCCTCTTCCAATCCCTCGACGACGTGGTCCTTCCAGGTGATCCGGCCCTGACGCACCCACTCGCTCAGCTCCTGCAGGGCCTCCTTGGCTTGCGGTAGGTAGTCGATGACGACGAATCCGCGCACAGTCAGACGGTGCATGAGGATCCGCCCGAAATCGCGGGGACCCGCCAGCGGACCTTCGGTGTTGTAGCTGGAGATCATGCCGCACAGAGCCATGCGCCCATTGGTGCCCAGTCGGGAGAAGACCTGATCCATGATCGTGCCGCCGACGTTCTCGAAGTTCATGTCGACACCGTCCGGGCACAACCTGTCCAATTCGGCGCCGACATCCTGCGACTTGTAGTCGATCGCGGCGTCGAACCCGAGTTCCTCGGTGATCCATCGGCACTTCTCCGGACCCCCTGCGATGCCGACCACCCGGGCTCCCGCGATCTTCGCGATCTGCCCGGCGACGGATCCGACGGCGCCGGCCGCGGCCGAGACTACGAACGTCTCGCCGGCTATCGGGCGGCAGATGTCGGTCACTCCGAAATATGCGGTGAGGCCGGTCATCCCGAGAACCGAAAGATGGGCGGTCAGCGGGACTCCGTCCAACTTTCGGACTCGACTGGTCGAGGTGGCGTCCGAGACGGTGAACCTCTGCCACCCGCTGTCGGCCGGGATGACGACATCGCCAGGGTTGAACCTGTCAGTCGTACTGGTTTCGACGACACCGATCGTGCTTCCTCGCATGACGTCGCCGACGGCGACCGGAGGGAGGTACTGGTCGCGGTCACTCATCCAGATCCGGTTGGTGGGATCGAGCGACAGGTAAACGTTGCGGATGAGCACCTGCTCGGGCTCGAGAGCGGCGACCGGGAGATCGGCGAGTTCGAGGTCTCCGGGTTCCACGGCGGCGGTGGGTCGCTGTTTCAGTACCCATGCCTGATTTGTGCGCGTCATGAGGTTCTTCTCCCACGGTTGTGACGGTGTCGGGGTTCCATTGGTCAGTCCATGCGCATTCCGCCGTCGACGTTGACCGTCTGACCGGTGATGTAGCCGGCGCCGTCGCTGAGCAGAAAGGCGATCGCGGCGGCCTGCTCGTCGGGAGTTCCTTGCCGTCGCATGGGAATTGATCGCGCCGTTCCCGACTTGACCGCGGCGAAATCACGGCGCTGCGAACGGTCGGCGGTTCGGTGGAAGGTGCCGTCCATCATGTCGGTGTCCACCGACCCGGGACACACAGCATTGACGCGGATCCCGAGCGGCGCCAATTCGAGGGCCAGTTGCTGCGTCAGGCCGACGACGGCGAACTTGGAGGCGCAGTAGCCGCCGTAGTTCGCCATGCCCATCCGCGCCGCGAGCGACCCGAGGTTGACGATCGCCCCCGGCGTCTCGGCGTCACGCAGCATACGTCCGGCCGCCCTGCACACGTTGAAGGTGCCGTGCAGATTGATGTCGATCGTTCGGTGCCACGAGGCGTCGTCGATGTCGAGGATCGGTGCCGCACCTGCCCCGCCCGCCGTTCCCGCGTTGTTGACGATCGCGTCGGGTATGCCGACTGTGCGCTGCGCCTCGGACATCAGCGCGGTGACCTGGTCGGGGTCGGTGACATCGCACTCGATCGCGACGGCGGAGCCCCCTCGGGCGGTGATCTCCGCCGCGACCGATGATGCGCCCTGCCAGCCGCGTGCCCGCTCCTCGTCCGGAAAGGAGGCGGGGTCCCGTGGCGGTGCCGAAACCACGACGGCCGCTCCCTCTTCGGCGAGCCGGAGTGCTGCCGCACGGCCGATGCCGCGGTACCTGCCGGCGCCGGTCACCAGGGCGACGCGGCCTGTCAAGCTTTTACTCATGTTCTCGTACTCCTTTGGCGTTCAATTCATTCGGGTTCGGGCATGCGGGGTCCGGGGCTCTGGTCGTGGACCAGGCCCCTCCACCGCGTGCGAGCTATGCGCTCTGCGTGATCTCGGTCTCTACGCCCTCGAGGAAGACTCTCAGCATCTCGACGAACAGCCGGTCGTCGGACCACGAGTTGTTCTGCATGGTGCTCGCCAGGTCGGCGTCGAATTGCTCCGGCTTCGCGAAGGGGGCCATCGCCGGTCGGCCGGTGGCCACGCACATGGCCGAGCCGATCGTCATCCGGTGGGTCGACTCGAGGATGAACATCTGGAAGTCGACGGGCACGCCGTGCGCGCCCAGGACGCGGCAGTGTTCCGCATACAACTTCTCCAGCAGCCCGCGGGGAAAGTACTCCACGACTATCGGCACGGCGCGCTGGTGAGCGAGGAGCGCTTGGCGGAACAGCACGCAGGCCTCGACCAGCCACTGCTTCCAGTCGTCGTCCTCACCGGGGTCCGGTTCACGCGACGTCTCGAGAACAATCGACCGGGCGACCTCGGAGAGAATCTCTGCCTTGTCGCTGAAGTGGTTGTACAGCGAGGGCGCGCGAATGCCGAGTTTCGCAGCCATCTTCTCCAGGCTCAACGCGCCCGGGCCGTCGGCGTCGACGATGTCCAGCGCGGCTCGGACCGCGGTATCACGCTGGATCATTGGCTTGCGGCCCACGAGTTCTCCTCTTTCCGGTGATCGGCAACTGAAGCCTACTCGGGCGCACTTACCGGGAGTCGTTCCAGCAATTGGGGGAGCCGCAGTTCTCCTTCACGCGTCTGGCCGCCGTCGGCCAGGAACCGGCGTAGGACCTCACCGGCGCCGGAACGACGCAGGAGGTCGCCGAACAGGCGTGCCTCTTCGATCAGGCCGTCACCCACGCTCATCGTCTCGGCGTTGCGCACCGATCGTTTCGCGCTCGCCACCGCTGCCGGCGAGAATCGCGCGATGCGCCGTGCCAGCGCGTCGACGTGCTCCGTGAGTTCGTGCTCTGGGAGAATCCGGTTGAAGTATCCCCAGGCCTCGGCGGTGCCGGCGTCGAGATCGGACGCTCCGACGACGAGTTCCAGTGTTCGAGCCTGCCCGATCAATCTCGGCAGATACTGGGTTCCGCCGCCTCCCGGGATGATCCCTAGCGCGATCTCCGGCTGGTTGAGCACGGCACTCATTGCACCGAACCGCATGTCGCAGGCAGCGCCGAATTCGACGCCCCCGCCGCCGACACGGCCGGCGATCTCGGCGATGGAGATCGTCGACATGGTCCTTACGCGTTCGCACATCGCGTGGAAGAGGGTCGGTTCGGCGGCGTCCGATTCGGGCAGGTGCGGTATCGCGGCTTCGATCAGGCCGACGTCGTAGTGAGCGATGAAAAAGTCGGGGTCGGCGCTACGGAAGACCACAACTCGGATCTCGTCGCTCTCATCCACCCAGCGGCACAGCAGTCGAAGCTGGCGGAACAACTCGCGCGTCAGGACGTTCGCGGGCGGCGCATCGAGGACGGCGACCGCGACTCCTTGCTCGACGGTCACCGCGATGAGGCCGAGATCATCTGGTGTCGACATCACGCCCCTTTCTCGGGCAGGCTTCACTGCCCAAAACTATCATCATTAGTAATTCGCGTCAAGCCTGCTCAGGCGCGGTGTGTGAGAGTTCGCGGCACCGCTTGCGCAAATAAACTATCAGCGTTATTTTATTTTCAGGCCAGCCCAGCCCGTCTGGCCGAGCGGGAAGGAGGCCCATGTTGAACTCACTGAATCCGAGAACACCGATCCTGGTCGGCGGCGGCCAGATCACCGACGCCGAAGGTGGCGCCGAACCGGTCGAACTGATGGTCCGTGCCGCGCGGGCGGCAGCGGCCGACGCCGGCTCCGTGAGGCTGCTCGAGGCCGTCGACTCCGTCCGAGTCGTCCGGATGCTGTCGTGGAAATACCGGGATCCCGGCGCCCTCGTGGCCGCGCGAATCGGAGCCGAGGTCGGGCACACCGGATACTCCGGAAACGGCGGAAGTACACCGCAGGTCCTGGTCGATGCCGCCGCCGAGGACATCGCCGCGGGCCGCGCCGACGTCGTGCTGATCGGAGGCGCCGAGTCCTGGCGTACACGGATGAGACTGCGCGCTCAGGGACAGCGGCCCGACTGGACCGTGCAGGACGAATCGGTGGCCGTCGCCCCGATCCTGGTGCCCGACGTTCCGATGGACGCGAACAGTGAGCGGCGCATCGGACTGGACCGGCCGGCATGGATCTATCCACTGTTCGAGCAGGCGGTGCGGCTGTCGGCCGGCCGCGACGTCGACGACCACCTCGACGTCATCGGAGGCCTCTGGTCGAGGTTCAGCGAGGTCGCCGCGACGAACCCGAATGCGTGGACGCAACGGGCGTACACCGCGGGGGAGATCACCACCCCGTCACCGCAGAACCGGATGATCACCAGCCTCTACACGAAGCTGCTCAACTCCAACAACATGGTCGATCAGAGCGCGATGATCCTGATGTGCTCGGCGGAGGCTGCCGTGAAATACGGTGTTCCGAAGGATCATTGGGTCTTCCCGCATTCCGGAACCGAAGGCCACGACACCTACGCGATCGCCGAGCGCCCGGCGCTGGACGCGTCACCGGCGATCCGGATCACCGGCAGGCGCGCCCTCGAACTGGCAAGCGTCGGCATCGACGACCTCGCGCACGTCGACGTGTACTCGTGCTTCCCGTCCGCGGTCCAGATCGCCGCCCGGGAGCTGGGTCTGCCGCTCGACGACGCCAACCGCCCGCTGACCGTAACGGGTGGTCTCACCTTCGCCGGCGGCCCGTGGAACAACTACGTGAGCCACTCGATCGCCACCATGCTCACCCGACTGCGAGAGTCCCCGGGTAGTCACGGACTGGTCACCGCCAACAGCGGGTACCTCACCCGACACGCGATGGGGGTGTACAGCACCACACCGCCACAGGACGGATTCCGGCGACTCGACGTGCAGGCGGAGATCGATGCACAGCCGACCACCCGGGCGCTGGACTGCTACCGCGGTCCCGCCACGGTGGAGTCGTGGACGGTGGCCTACGCGCGCGACGGCGCGCCGGAGCGGGGATTTCTCGCCGCGCGCACAGGAGGTGACGAGCGAATCCTCGCGGTCACCACCGACGCCGAGACGCTCGCTCAGATGAGCACCGACGTGCAGGGGTACCGCGTCGAGGTCACCGAAGAGGGCGCCTTCGCCTTCCGTAGCGCACCGGTCACGGTCGGATGACGTCCGTGTCGTGGGGGCCGGCGCCTGACGGCCTCGACCAGCCGTTCTGGGACGGTCTCGATGCCGGCGAGGTCAGAATCCAGCGGTGCTCGAGTTGCCGGACCTGGTCCTGGGGGCCGCGGACGGTGTGCGGCACGTGCCACAGTTTCGACCTGGCGTGGGCGCCCGTCGAACCGGCCGGGATCGTCTACAGCTGGACCCGTAGCCGGGTTCCGCACGTCGCCGAGTACACGGACCGGGTGCCGTACGTCAGCGTTCTCGTCGCGTTACCCGCTGCCGGACACTGCAGGATGCCGGGCATTCTCGACGACGAGCCGGACGACCCACGGATCGGTGACCGCGTCTCCGGATACGTCGACCACGAGGCGGCCCGGCCGCTGCTGCGATGGCGGCGGATGCCAGGTCAGAAGAGCGGCGCAGCATGACCACAGCAGCACTGCGCGGCACCGCCGCCGTCACATTGCGCGGCACCGCCGCGGTAGTGGGTATCGCCGAACAACATCATCGTCGCGGTCAGGCCCCACACGGCGAGCTCCGGATGACGCTGGAAACCATCCTCGCGGCGTGCTCCGACGCCGGCATCAGCCCGCGCCAGCTGGACGGATTCGTCTCTTACGCAGGAGGAGTCCACGACGGCACGGTCATCGGTGCGGAACTGATGATCGACGAACTGCGCTGGTCCACCTCGATCTGGGGTGGAGGCGGCGGCGGGGTCGCGGCCGCCGTCACCACTGCGGCTACCGCGATCGCGACCGGCCAGGCCGAATGCGTCGTCGTCTATCGAGCGATCGCGCACAACGAACCCGGACGAGGCGGGAACGGACAGTACGTTCTCGGCGACCACTTCCGAGCGAACGGAATCGGATCGCCCGCACAGATCTGCGCCATGCGCACCCAGCGGATGCTCACCCGGGGCGGCGTACCCCGGTCGGCGATGAGGGCGTTGGTCCTCGCCGCCTATCGGCACGCGCAGAACAACCCGTCCGCGCAGGGGCACGGCCGTCCACTCGACGTCGACACCTACGAGAACTCCCGCCTGATCGCCGAACCGTTTCACCTGTTCGACTGCTCGCGTGAGAGCGACGGAGCCGCCGTGCTCGTGCTCGTCTCCGCCGACCGTGCGCGGCACCTGCGACCCGACCCCGCCTATGTCCTCGGCGGCGCTCAGGGTGCGCCCGGCGGTTTCTCCGGGAACATCGAGAACGACCTCGACGAGGACTATGCGACGGCCGGCTTCGGGGCCGGCCGAAACGGCAAACCAGGCGTGGCACAGCGACTGTGGTCGAGTTCGGGTATCCGGCCCGACGCCGTCGACGTGGTGCAGGTCTACGAGAACTTCAGCGGGCCTGCCGTGGCGGCGTTGATCGACCACGGCCTGTGCCCGCCCAGCGAGGCAGCCGGCAACTTCATGACCGTCGACAATCTCACCGCGCCGTACGGTGCGCTGCCTGTGAATACCGGTGGCGGCAACATCGCCGACTCGTTCGTCAACGGGATGAACCTGGCGGTGGAAGCGGTCCGCCAGATCCGCGGCACGTCGCCCAACCCCGTCGTCGGGGCCAGGACGTCGCTGTTGATCGGCGGCCCGATGGCACCACTGGTCAGCTCCGTGCTCTTCGGGCACGAAGACACCCTCTGACCGTCGCACACCGATATCCGGTTCACCCACATCCTCACCGACATCACGGGATACCCACCATGACGAATCTTGACAGAGACCAGCTCTACATCGGCGGCCGCTGGGTCACATCGCAATCCGGTGCCGAGACCGACGTCGTCGAAGCGGCGACCGAGCAGGTACTGGGCCGGTCGGCGCTCGCCTCCGCAGGCGACATCGACGCCGCCGTCGAGGCCGCGAGATCGGCTCTGCCCGGCTGGGCGGGGCTGAGCAACACCGCACGCGCCGACGCACTCGACCGCTTCGCCGCTGCCCTCCGCGAACGTGGCCGGGACACCGCCCGGCTGGTCAGCCGGGAGAACGGGATGCCGATCACCCTGTCCAACAGCGTCAACGGATTCGGTCCGGCACTGATGGTGTCCTACTACGCCGACCGGATCCGCTCGGCGGACAACGCCGAAACACGGCCGGGACAATTCGGCGGGCGCACGATAGTGCGCCGCGGACCCGTCGGAGTCGTCGCGGCGATCACACCGTGGAACTACCCCCAACCGCTGGCCGCCATGAAGATTGCACCCGCACTCGCCGCCGGATGCACCGTCGTCCTCAAGCCCGCGCCGGAAGTCGCCCTCGACGCCTTCGCCTTCGCCGACGCCGCACACGAGGCAGGACTGCCGGCCGGCGTCCTGAACGTCGTGCCCGCCGATCGCGAGGCAGGCGCTCATCTGGTCGCGCACCCCGGCGTCGACAAGGTCGCGTTCACCGGATCCACCGCCGCCGGCCGCGCCATCGGAGAAACCTGCGGACGCCTGTTGCGGCCGGTGACACTCGAACTCGGCGGCAAATCCGCGGCCGTGGTGATGGACGACGCCGATCTCGACGTCTTCTGCCGGCACCTGCTGGACGTGTCTCTGGTCAACAACGGACAGACCTGCCACGCCAGCACCCGCATCCTGGCGCCCCGGTCGCGATACGACGAAGTCGTCGACGCCGTGACCGCGACCGTGCGCAGGCTGAGGATCGGTGATCCCCTGGACAAGGCCACCGACATCGGACCGCTGGTGTCGGCCGCGCAGCGCGAACGCGTGCTCGGTTACATCGACGCCGGTCGTGCCGACGGGTACCGCGTCACCACCGGCGGGGGTGTCCCCGCGTCGCAGAGCGTGGGCTGGTTCGTCGAACCGACCGTCTTCGCAGGGGTCGACAATTCGGCGCGCATCGCCCAGGAGGAGATCTTCGGACCGGTGCTGACCGTGACCGAGTACACCGGCGACGACCACGCCGTCGCGATCGCCAACGACTCGGAGTACGGGCTCGGGGGCACGGTGTGGACCACCGACGAGCAACGTGGCATCGAGATCGCGTCCAAGATCTACAGCGGCACAGTCGGAGTCAACCACTATGCGCTCGACATCGACGCCCCGTTCGGTGGTGTCAAGGCATCGGGACTCGGCCGTGAACTGGGGCCCGAAGGCCTGGCGCCGTACTACGAGAGCAAGTCGATCTACCTCGCCGGCCGTTGAGCCGGAATCTCGAAGGGAGCACACGATGACACTGCCGTTGAGTGGCGTACGGATCCTGGACCTGACGGACGGGCTCGGCGAATCGGCGGGCCGGTTCCTCGCGGACTTGGGCGCCGAGGTGATCCGCGTCGAGCAACCCGGCGGGTCGAATTCGAGGCTCGCGCCGCCACTGCATCAGGGGGTCAGCATCCCGTTTGCCCTGCGGAATGCGAACAAGGCCGGCTGCGTCGTCGACCTCGACACCGCGGCAGGGCAGGGCGAGTTGCGGAGTCTCGTTGCGGATGCGGACATCCTGATCGAATCGCTCACCCCCGGCCTGCTCGCCGCGCGTGGTCTGGGCGCAGCAGAACTGGCGCGGATCAATCCCGCCCTGGTGATGCTGTCGATCACCGGTTTCGGACAGAACGGCCCCTACCGGGACTGGATCAGCACCGAACCGACCCTCTACGCGATGAGCGGTGTCCTGAGCAGATCCGGTGAGCCGGGAGCCGAGCCGTTGCTGCCGCCGAACGGCCTGGCCGAAGAGGCGATCGGAATTCACGCCGCCTGGTCTGCGCTTTTGGCCTTCTACGACCGACTGCACACCGGTCGCGGTCAGTACATCGACCTGTCCGGATTCGAAACACTGGTGCACGGCTTCGATCCCGGGTTCGGGGTGCAGGGTTCGGCTGCGGCCGGCCGCGCCGAGGACTTTCCCCGCAACAGACCCGACGCCGCGAACTTCTACCCCGTCTACCGGTGCAAGGGCGGCAAGGTCCGCGTCTGCTTGCTCGCGAAGCGGCAGTGGCGCGCAATGTTCGAGTGGCTGGGGACGCCGGAGGAGTTCGCCGGCCCCGAGTACGACACGATCCCGGCACGGTTCGCCGCCGCCGATCGGATCAATCCGCTCATCGAGCGGCTCTTCAGTGCGTATACCGCCGATCAACTCGTCGCCGAGGGCGCCCGCCGCGGAGTCCCCGTCGGCGATCTCGCATCGGTGGCCGAGGTGCTCGACGCCGACCACTTCCGCGAGTCCGGAGCCCTGCTCGACACCGAGATCGCCCCGGGAATCGACGCCCGAATCCCACATGGTTACACCCGGTTCGACGGCTGTCGCCTCGGATTCCGGTCACGGGCCCCGCAACTCGGGGAGCACGAGGGGGTGCGGTTCGGCGCGAACGGGTCCGCCCCGCTCACCGGCCACGTCGCCGCACCGCACCACCCGACCGGGACGGCTCCCTTCGAAGGCCTGCGCGTTCTGGACCTCGGTGTGATCGTGTTCGGAGCCGAATTGGGCCGGCAGTTCGCCGACAACGGCGCCGACGTGATCAAGGTCGAGAACTCCGGCTTCCCCGACGGACTCCGCCAGTCCAAGCGCGGGGCCGCGCTGTCGGCGTCGGTGGCGTGGGGTCATCGGAACCGGCGCAGTCTCGGACTCGATCTGCGCAACCCCGAGGGTGTCCGTCTCTTCAAGCGCCTGGTCGGTGAGGCCGACATCGTCCTGGCCAACTTCAAGCCCGGCACTCTCGCATCCATGGGGTTGTCCTACGACGAACTCGCCGCGATCAACCCGCGCATCATCGTCTCCGAGGGCAGCGCGTTCGGCGGCACGGGGCCGTGGAGCAACCGTCTCGGATACGGTCCGCTGGTGCGGGCGGCCTGCGGGGTGTCCGCGCTCTGGCGTTACTCGGACACGTCCGAGAGCCTGTGCGACGGTTCGACCGTCTATCCCGACCACATCGCCGGGCAGGTCGCCGCGACAGCAATTCTCGCCGGACTGATCAACCGGCTCCGGACCGGGCGTGGGGCGGCCATCGAGGTCGCCCAGGCGGATACGGCCATCATGCAGTTGGCCACCCAACTCGTCACCGAGTCCCTCTCTCCCGGGACGGTGGGCGCACAGGGCAACACGGACCCGTATGCGGCGCCGTCCGGTGTCTACCGGTGCGCCGGGGACGACGAGTGGTGCGCCGTCATCGCCCGCGACGACGCCGACTGGGCACGCCTGTGCACCGTGCTCGGCACGCCGGAACTGATCGGCGACCCGCGGTGCGCCACCGCAGAGCAGCGCCTTCTCCATCGAAGCTACGTCGACGACGTGGTCGGGAATTGGCTCGCGCACCGCAACCCGACCAGCGCAATGGAAACCCTGCAGGGCGCCGGCGTCCCCGCCGGCGCGATGATCCGACTCCCCGAGCTGCTCACCGATCCGCAACTGGTCGCCCGCGAGGCCTACACCACGCTCGAGCACGCACTGATTCCGTCGCCGCTGCCGACGGCGCGGCAGGTCGCGCACTTCCAGACGCTGCCACGCTGGCCGATGCGTCAGGCTCCGCTGGCAGGCCAGGACACCCGGGAAGTCTGCGCGACCGTACTGGGCCTGACCGAGGACCGAATCAATGCGCTCCTGTCGGACGGCGTGCTACAGGAAGCCGTGACCGCGAAAGTCCCGAGGGCAGCCACACTACCCGGCTAGAGCCGGGTCGCTGCCTGGCTTTTACGACCCTTGACCAATTAGCCTAATGGTACTAGTTTTCAGGGTGAGTTGAACCACAACCACCTTTCACAGCGCGACCCGCCACCGCCGCGCACCCATCAGTCCCGCTATGAACAGGAGGAATCATGGTCCTCGTAGACGAGAATCAGACTCGCAACATCCAGTCCCGCCGCACCCGCGCACTCCGGGCGCTGCTCCATCACCTCGACGACAAGGTCACGGATCAATTCTCGGAGATCGAGCGATTCGAGGCCGTCGACTACCACGACCCCCTGCGGGCCGAACTCGAGCGTGATCGCATCTTCGGCGAAGTGCCGTTCATCGTCGCGCACTCCTCCGAACTCGCGAAACGAAACGACTTCGTCACCGTCGACCTGCCCCGCAACAAGGTGGTGGTCATCCGACAGCGTGACGGTGGCGTCAAGGCGTTCATCAACGCCTGCCGGCACCGCGGCGCGCAACTGGTCACTGAGGAATCGGGCACGTGCCGTCTCTTTTCCTGCCCCTACCACCGGTGGTCGTACAGCCCCGACGGCGCGCTCCGGACCGTGAGCCTCGACCACACCTTCGGCGACTTCGACCGCTCGAAGTTCGGCCTCGTCGAGATCCCCGTCGAGGAGCGGCACGGGTTCGTCTGGGCGATCGACAACACGAAACGACAGATCGACGTCGCGGCCTGGCTGGGTCCGGACATGGACGCCATCATGGCCGAATACGAACTCGACAAGCTGGTCAGCATCGACCCGCACCCGTACGAGCGGCCGGTCAACTGGAAGATCATGCAGGACGGCTTCCTCGACAACTATCACGTCAAGTACGCGCACCCGAACACCGCGGGAAAGATGCTGCACACGAACGCAGTCACGCTCGAGGACTTCGGAAAATCGTTCTGGTTCCTGACCGGCCGCAAGAGCGTCGACCAGTTCATCGGCCAAGAGGTCGAATGGACCAAGGACATGGAGGCGCACACGATCGAGAGTTGCTTCCTCGCTCCCAACGCCATGCTGCTCAAGCACGCGACCCACTTCGAGTTGCTCACGTTCCGGCCCATCGGTGCCGATCCCAACCAGTCGCTCATGGAGATGCGCATTCTCGCGCCGAGCGTCGAGGACAGCGGCCTCGAACCCGAGCACTGGCGCAAGCGCTGGGCCAAGAACTGGAGCATCCTCATCGCGATCCTGCACGACGAGGACTTCCCGATCCTCGACAGTTCGCAGGCAGCGCTCGCGAGCCTGGACGCGGGCACGATGCTGCTGGGCCGCAACGAGCTTTCGAGTCACCTGTTCCGCCGGGTCGTGAACCGCCTGATCAGTGGAGCCGGAGCGGGAGGATGACGATGAGCCTGCACGGCCGGGAGCTCGAAGATCCGGAACTCGTCACCCTGCACTGGAACGACGGCGGCCCGGACGGACAGGCACTCGACCTGATCGTCCGCGCGGCCCGAGCGGATGCGGAGATGAGCTTCGGTCCCGACCTGCGCCATCCCAGTTACGAGCGTGCGTTCCTGACCGCGCAGGTGTACACCCGGTTGCGGCGGTGGAATGCGCCTCGCGCGAATGGCCCGGCCCTGGCCGCCGTGATCACCCTGGCCTCGCCGTCGGACACAGGCCCAATCGTCGTCGACGCGGTGGTGGACCCCGACTTCCGGTCGACCGGAGTCATCACCGCGGCCTTCGAAACCCTCGGGCAGTCCCCGCCCGCGCAACTCGGTGCCGGGGGACGGTCCGTCGCGGCGTGTGCGTACGGCTCGCACCCTGCCGCACTGCGAACGGCGAACCGGTTCGGGGCGCAGGTGAGCGCCGTGCGCGACGTTCTGGTGCTTCCGTCGAGGGACGACAATCTGCGATCCCGGTTACCCTCCGGCTCGGTGTATTTCCGCGCCGTCCCGACCGACAACGCCGTCGGAGGTGAGCGGCAGCAGGTGGCGTGGCGGCTCGTCGACGGTGACACCCCACGCGTGCTGTATGCGGCGACCCACCAGGAGACCGGGGACGTCGCGGGCTTCTTCGCACTGGAGGATCGTGGCGGAGCCACCCGGCTCGTGGTCCTCGGACCGTCCGCGCCGGCCGCGGATCATGAGACCGCACTCCGCGGGATCGTCGGCGCCGCCCTGCCGCTGCTGCGGGACCGCGAGGACGGCATCATCGAATCGGTCGTCGAGCAGACGGATGTCCTGCTGCTGGAGACGCTGCGGTCGGCCGCGTTCCAGCACGACCGGACCGACGTCGTATTCGAGTCCGATCTCGTCCGAAAGAACACCCCCAGCAGGTAAGAACCCCGACCAAGAACCCCCTCGACAGAAGGAACACTGCCATGGACAGCAACATCCTGGGCCCCGTCTCCGCCTGGCCTGTCCGCCAACCCGATGAACCCGTCGTGGAATGCGGCGGTGAGGTACTCACCCGGGCAGAACTCGACGCCGCCTCGAACCGGGTGGTCAACGGTCTCATCTCCCGCGACGTCAACCCCGGAGACCGCGTCACCATCGTCGGACGGCCGTCGTGCAACTGGGCGATCGTCGCGCTCGCCGTCATCAAGGCCGGCGCCGTCCTGTGCCCGCTGAACGAACGCAACGGGCAGCACGAGATCACGCAGGCGTTGACTCAGCTCGAGCCGACACTGGTCGTGGCGGCCGACAAGTTCCGGGCGGCGATCGATTCCGCGATCGAGAGTCTCGGCGCCGGCCACCCGGTGGTCGACCTCGACGTGTTCGCGCAGGCAACCGCACCGGTACCCGACGTCCCGCGAGTGCTCGAAGTCGAGGGCGACGACCCCGTGGCCATCCTGTCGACGTCCGGATCGACGGGATCACCGAAGGGTGTTGTCTTCACCCATAATTCCCTGCTGAGCGCGTTCTTCGAGTGGTGCCTCCAGGAGCCCGGATTCATGCGGGTCCGCTCCCTCAACGTCAGCTCCATGGCGTTCGGCGCCGGCCTTCTCAATGGGTTCCTGGGACCGTTGGTCCTGGGTGGCAGCGTGGTGTTCCTGCCGGAGTGGGATCCGAAGGTCGCGCTCGGGATCATTCGGGACCGCAAGATCTCGCATCTGGGCGCCACGACCATCTTCTACGAGCAGATGGCCGCCGACCCCGAGTTCGCCGACGCCGATTTGTCCTCGCTGACCGTGGCATTCACCGGGGGCAATCCGGTCACCGTCGAACTGATCGAGGCGTGGTCGACGAAAGGCATCGGGCTTCGGCAGGTGTACGGACTGACCGAATCACAGTCGAACGCGTCGATCCCGACCGTCGAAATGGCGATCAATCACCCGGACAGCGTCGGGCTGGGGGGCGTTCTCAACCAGTTCGTGCTCAAGAATGCCGATGAAAAAGACTGCGCTCCCGGCGAACCCGGTGAACTCTGGATCCGGGGTCCCGGACTGGCCGACGGTTACTGGCGCGACGAAGCGCAGACACGAGCCAACTTCGTGGACGGCTGGCTCCGCACCGGGGACGTGGCGGTACGCGACGAAGCCGGACGCTTCCGGGTGGTGGGCCGAATCAAGGACGTGATCATCTCCGGCGGCATCAACATCTATGCGGCAGAACTGGAACGGGTGATCATGGAGCTCGAGAACGTACTCGAGGTGGCCGTGATCGGAGTGGCCGACGAGGAGTTCGGTGAAACACCGGCCGTGCTACTACGTACCAGCGGGGCGTTGACCGCCGAGGATGTGGTCAACCACTGCCGGACACGCCTCGCCCGCTACAAGACACCACGTTACGTCGAATTCCTCGACGACCCACTGCCTCGGACCGCGGGAATGAAGATCAACAAGGCCCCGCTGCGGACCACGTACTCGGATCTCCCCACTCGGGCGCACCCCGTCAAGGTCGGCGAACTGCAAGGCAGCTGACTGCGACCCGTTCAAGTTCTACGACTCGATCCGTCACGGGTGGGCCGGCTCTCCTGACATCGAGGAGATCCGGCTCACCCGTTTTGCGTGCGACCCGACGCAGTTCTCGGTGAACTCACCTCTTGCGCCACTATAAACTAACACTATAAGCTTATTTGGTAGCCCCGAGGCGGAGGAGAGCCGGATGCACACCGAACTCACCATGCGAGTCGATACGAAGACACTGGTGGCAGACGACGTCGTGCTGCTCGGACTCTCCAGTACCGACGGTAGCGCCGCCCCCCGGTGGCAGCCCGGCGCACACATCGACCTGACAACGGAGTCCGGGACCGTGCGTCAATACTCTCTCTGCGGCGACGTCGAAGACCCGACCTCCCTCGCCGTCGCCGTCCTCCGGGAGGCCGACGGTCGCGGTGGCTCGATATTTCTGCACGACACACTCGAAGCCGGCGACGTCCTGAGCATCGGCGGACCACGCAACCACTTCGAACTGATCGAAGCGGAGTCCTATCTGTTCGTGGCGGGCGGAATCGGAATCACTCCCATGGTCCCGATGATTCGTTCGGTCGCCGAGCGAAACCTTCCCTGGCGGTTGCTGTACGGCGGCCGATCCCGAAGCAGCATGGCGTTCGTGGACGTGCTCGAGCACACCTACGCCGACCAGGTCGCCATCTGGCCGCAAGACGAACGAGGGCTGCTGGACCTCGGCTCGGCACTGGACGTCGCACCATCGGGCACAGCGGTCTACTGCTGCGGGCCGGGACCGCTGCTGGACGCCGTCGAATCCGCGTGCGTCGACCGGCCAGTCTCGCTGCATATGGAACGGTTCTCGCCGAAGGCCACGTCCGGAAGCGTCGTCGATGCCGAGTTCGACGTCGAACTCGCCCGCTCCGGAACGACACTGACCGTCGGCGCGAACGAGACCATCTTGGACGCTCTGCTACGCAACGACATCGATGTCGACTACTCCTGCCGGGAAGGCACGTGCGGGACGTGTGAGGTCGCGGTGTGCGCCGGCATTCCCGACCACCGTGACTCGGTGCTCGACAATGACGAGCAAGACGCCAACGACACGATGATGATCTGCGTATCCCGGAGCAGGACACCACGCCTCACGCTGGACGTATAGTCGTTCGCCCGACTCCGCGTGCACTTCGCTGAAGAGTCCGACCACGCGGTCCGGATCTAGTCGAGCAGTTCGGCTCGACAAGGTTCGTGTGATCAACGGCGCGTGCAGATCAGGCCGGCTTCTCCTCCGAAGCACCACCGAGGTAGGAGGACTCGAGTTCGACTCTGCGAGAAGGGATTTCTTCCTTCGAACCCTGTGTCACCACGCTGCCGTGATTGAGCAGGTAGCGACGGTCGGCAACTCGAGAGCAAGTGCCAGGTGCTGCTCGACAAGGGCAAACGCAATCCCGTCGTGGTAGCCAGATACCGAAGAATTTTGGACAGGCGCGGACAGATCAGCGGCGCGAGCTCTGGGCTCATCTCGTCGACCATCAGCACCTTGGGTCGCCCGCAGAGTGCTCGCGCGAGCATCTGCTGTTCACCGCTAGAGAGCAGGCCCGCACGACGGTCGACGAGGGGCTCGAGTTCGGGGAAGAGCAAGCGGAACTCGGTCATGGCGGAGTTGCGTCTAATATGGGTTGACCGACGAGCCTTCGGCAGGTAGCTGCCTATCCAGGACGCGCTGATCGCTGAGCCGCCGTCCGGTGAGCACTGTTTGGCGCCCGACTTCCTCGAGTGGTGCCGGAGCCGTAACGACGCTGCTGTTGACATTGCTGTTGACCGGTGGGGCGATCGGCGGACTGTAGCTCGTCGGTCGAGGCGTTCGGAAGCGGCGCCGCGCCCGGATCGCGGGCGCGCAGCTACAGCCGGCACCAGACGATGTGCGGCGGCCGATGAGTGCAGCAGTCCTCGCGCTCGAGCGGATCAAGGGTTCCGCGAAGAGGTATTCACCGACCTGGACCCGCGGCATCCCTGTGGGATCTCGGGACCCGGGTCCTCGCCGCTCCTGGGCTGTACGGGGCGGTCGCCGACACGGCTGGAAGGTGCTCCGACAACGACGATCAGACATCCTGTCTGCAGAACTCGACGCTGCCGATGCGTCGGCCCGCGCCGAGGACGGGCGCGACCATTACCTCGCGGTATCCTCGGCTAATGTCGATCGTCTGACATGCGCGTACACCGCCGTCGCGGCGTCGACCGCGACACCCGCAACCACCGTCCCGACCTCGCCAGACGGTCGGTATCTGCGTCGATTCGTGCCGAGTCCTTCGGTGGCCGTGATCATGTCCACGACGGTCTCGCCGGGGACATGTCATCACTCCTGTTCAAGCCATTGCTTGCAGTGTCCGTTGATCGGTAACTGCGGGCTACGCGCGCGACCCGAGCCGCCCGTGTGCATTGACATGCAGCCTGCACGCTTGTATATATGAGACGTCGATACTCAAAAAGGCTGAGCGGTGAGTGCACGCGAGTCCGCCGCGAGATTAGTTGAAATGGTCCTTGTGGCGAGGCGAATTGGACGAGTGAGGTAGAAGTCATGGACAGAGTTGACGCCGCAATCTTGGAGTTCGCGTGGCGGTGGCTGCCATATGGCGGCCCTACAGCCGAAGACATTCTGATCGAGTTCGGAATGACGACTGCCAGGTATGAACAACAACTCCTGTTACTGCTCGACAGTGAGGTATCACGTTCAGTCCCGCCGGATGCTCATGCCCGGTTACGGATCCAACTAGTGGGGCGCCGTGTACAACAAATCACACGGTCCCGTGCCGCGCTAAGCCGATAGGCGCGCTCTACTCGCTTCATGCAGGAATGGCCATGCGGATCGGCATGCTTGTACGTTTGGTGTCGACCTCACGTAATTGTATCTGGCGCAATTTTCGTGAAGCCGCTTGGCGTGTCACTGACCTGCATCGTCGTGGTCGGGTGAGAATTCTCCGGGTGCGCCGGTTCTTCTGCGACACCACTGACTGCGGGGCAAAAACTTTCGCCCGGCAGATCGCCCCGTATATCTCGCGGACACTGCCGGCTCGCCTCCTCCTCGATCGACAGCAACTAGCGATGCAAATCGCCGTCGTCGGCCCGGAGGACCTCCTGAACCGGTTCAAATATGGTCGCTCGGTGCCCAGGACCTGGCTGGCCCGATCCCAGATGCCACCACGCGATGTCGACTACCTCGATCAGCCAGCGCGGCCGTTTACCCGTGA